>NZ_PNDT01000267.1:0-299 GCF_005886375.1 Pseudoalteromonas sp. S1727 | reverse complement strand
GGTGTTTTGGAAGTTATGTATGTTTGTTAAGTGGGTTTTTTGGAGTGGTAGGAGGTTACCGTTTTAATGCAGCCTGTTTTGCAGCTTTTCTATATTATTATCTATGTAATCCAGCTGGCATTGCGCTTTCTCTTTTGTTTGTCGCCGTATTTTAAGTTTATTCATGCCCTTATTGACGGTAATCTTCCGATGTTTATTTAAAGGAAAGCTGATTCTATACTGCCTAGTCGTTTGCCATTCCTTAAGTAAAAAGCTGCCGTCGTCCCATTGGACTGTCTATTTTAACTTTGATTTTTTAT
>NZ_PNDT01000266.1:0-231 GCF_005886375.1 Pseudoalteromonas sp. S1727 | reverse complement strand
AATGCAGGAGAGTTAAAGAGGAAAGCAGTTTAAAGGTGTACGTTACGCTCTGAGGGGGTCGTCGCGTTCTTTTCTCCGTGGCGTGATACTCAACTCACGTTACGGTGTTTAGGTTGACACCGTACTGCTGAGAGCTGACGGTTTAATATACTTTATTCTAGAACAACAAAAACCCGCTTCATTTCTGAAGCGGGTTTCTTTTAATTGAATCCTGGCGATGACCTACTTTCA
>NZ_PNDT01000265.1:0-305 GCF_005886375.1 Pseudoalteromonas sp. S1727 | reverse complement strand
CAGGTAATGCACAACAACAAAGAGCGCTTTTTGAACAGTTTAAAATTACCGATGAGTGGTCAGAAAAGCAGCAGTTAGCTAATCAATTACTTGCCACACAGCTTTCAAATCAACAACAAGTCACGATTTATTCTGCTTTAGCTGAGCTTGCCTTTGAACGTAAGAATTACCCTCAAGCACTGCATTATTATAAGTTGTTAGAGCAACATAGCTCATTTTCAACACTACCTGAGTTGCACTTTAGAGCAATAAAAATGCAAGGGGTGGTGCATTATTTTCAAGGTTTGCTACAGCAAGCTGTTATT
>NZ_PNDT01000264.1:0-632 GCF_005886375.1 Pseudoalteromonas sp. S1727 | reverse complement strand
GCAGCTAAGCTCAATCGCTTAGTAAAGTCAGTATTATTAAGCGTGATACCTAATAAAGAAGGCTCAATGACCTTATCGCTACGTGACCGTACTTGATAACTTAGCTGCCCTTGCTCATCTAAATCAACCAATACAGTTAACTGCTGATCCGGGCTACGAATGGTCGCAATCTCAGTCGCTTGCGCCACAGTTGTGATCACTAAGGCTGCAAACAGCAGCCCTATTCGATTAACAAAACGCATTATTTAGTACCAAATTCGTACACTATACGGGTTGAATAAACTTCACCCGGTAGCAATGTTGTGCTTGGGAATGTTGGCTGATTAGGCGCATCTGGGAAGTGCTGTGGCTCTAAACAAAAACCACTTCTTAATTTATGTACTAAACCAGAGGCTTGTTTGCTACTGCCATCTAAAAAGTTGCCCGAGTAAAACTGTACCGCTGGCTCTTCTGTATACACAGTCAAGGTACGCCCTGAGCTTGGTTCATACACCTTAGCCGCTTCAATCAAATCATGATTAGGCTGGCTTTTAAGAACAAAGTTATGGTCATAACCTTTGCCAAGCTTGAGCTGCTCATCATCGGCATTTATTTCTTTGCCAATGGCTTTTGGATTTCTAAAGTCAAACGGC
>NZ_PNDT01000263.1:0-452 GCF_005886375.1 Pseudoalteromonas sp. S1727 | reverse complement strand
ATTGGTTGATTACGATATCACTGATAATGCCTTAGTCCGTTTCCACTACGATCGCACCGATGATGAAGCAGGCCTAGATACAGGTGCATGGATTGATGACAATGCTAATGTAATTGGCGATGATAAAACCATTCGCGATATGTCATGGGCATTTACTGATATTACAGTTGAAAACCTTGGTGTGGATTTTCAAGTATTCTTATCTGACAACTGGCAAGTAAATATTGGCTACAACGAGCAAACGTTTGAGCGTCAACGCTTTGAATCAGCTGCACGTAAACCATCAGACTTTATGGAAGGCGATAGCTATGAATCACGCCCTTATGACCGTTTTGACGATTGGCAGTTTACAACCGCATTTATTGATTTTATCGGTGAGTTTGAAACCGCAGGCGTTCAACACCAATTATTAATTGGTGCCAACTCTCTTGATTACTACTACGGACAATTAC
>NZ_PNDT01000262.1:0-410 GCF_005886375.1 Pseudoalteromonas sp. S1727 | reverse complement strand
GATCCACACTTACCGCATGCCCTGTTGGCGCAGTATTATCCAATGTGATGGCTGTGGTTGCTGCGGGTGATATATTACCAGCGCTATCGGTTTGCGTTGCCGATACCGTTAATGTGCCATTACTTAATGCACTGATGTCTAATTCATTTCCGCTGAGGGTCCAGTTACCACTAGCATCCGCGGTGACAGACTGACTCTGCCCACCTATATTTACATTCAAGCTTGCATTTGCTTCAGCACCAGAACCTGTCACTAATACACTGTCATCTTCACTAGCATTAACAATGTCATCGACTTCTATGGGGGTATTAATCGTGACCGCTGTTGGCGCACTATTATCTAAGGTGATTGTAGTGGTAGCTGCTACTGAGGTATTACCTGCATTATCCGTTTGCGTTGCCGATACCGTT
>NZ_PNDT01000261.1:0-384 GCF_005886375.1 Pseudoalteromonas sp. S1727 | reverse complement strand
GTGGCTGTACCATTGACCAGCACCGCAGTGACTTCGCGGGCATTGATTGAGTTATCGCCGCCATCATCGACACTGATAGTGAGGCTTGCTTGCGTATCTTTTACCACCGTTGTGGTGTTTGTTGCTGGGTTGCCAGCCACATCGGTGCTGGTTGCGGTAACGGTTAATTCACCTTGAGCAAACACAGTTAAATCAAGATTAGCCAATGCCCAGGCACCATTGACAACGGTGGTGGTAAATTCAAGGCTGCGGTTTTGGCTGTCAGTGACGGTGATAGTCACGGTTTGGCCTTCTTCGATACCGCTGACTGCACCGGATAAATCCACTGAGCTTTGCTCAGCGTTATTAATCACTTGGTCGCTATCAATCACGTTCACGGTGATT
>NZ_PNDT01000260.1:0-222 GCF_005886375.1 Pseudoalteromonas sp. S1727 | reverse complement strand
ATTGACAACGGTGGTGGTAAATTCAAGGCTGCGGTTTTGGCTATCAGTGACGGTGATAGTCACGGTTTGGCCTTCTTCAATACCGCTTACAGCGCCCGATAAATCCACGGCACTTTGCTCAGCGTTATTAATCACTTGGTCGGTATCAATCACGTTTACGGTGATTGTGGCGACGGTGTCTTTATTAACAGAGAGTGTTGCCGAGGCTGGGTTTTCTGCAAC
>NZ_PNDT01000259.1:0-277 GCF_005886375.1 Pseudoalteromonas sp. S1727 | reverse complement strand
AATAAGTTTTTTCCGTAAGCAACTTGCACAACACCCGCCTCGACAGACGAAGTAAACGGGTTTGTTTATTGATTTTTAATTTACCGTCAATTTAAGAAACGGTCAAAAAGAATATGCAACTAGTGCCTATTGACAGGGTTAAGGCTCATATGAGTTATGTGAAAATAATCACCGTGCCTCCAGACAGGATAAGCATACTGTAAACCTTGTTTTTCATGTAACTCTAAAAGAGGATCTAGTGCATCAAGATCTAAATCTGGCGGAACATCGACTGACA
>NZ_PNDT01000258.1:0-352 GCF_005886375.1 Pseudoalteromonas sp. S1727 | reverse complement strand
CCGAGTATTTAATCGCTCGTGATGCAATATTTGGCACCTCGTTTACTGGTTTGCGTAAACGCCCAGCGGCTTCTATTTCGTTACAATGGGCACCAGTAGATACGCTAGAAATCACCGCTGAAGGCTTTTACACCGGTTATGAAAATGAGTCTCAAAATGCGATGTGGTTCTCAAATACCTTTGAAAACGGTAACGGTAATATTGATACCCCGACTATTTTTGACGGCACTAATGTAGTTAAAGAAAAGCAAGCAATTGCCGCGGGGGGGTTCCAAAGCGGCGACTTCTCATATGGTAAAACAGACAGCTATTTATATGCACTTGGTGCACAGTGGCAAGCCAGTGATTATTA
>NZ_PNDT01000026.1:0-15959 GCF_005886375.1 Pseudoalteromonas sp. S1727 | reverse complement strand
AGAGTGCCGCAGAGCCTGAACTTGTTGAAGAAGACGATGAGTTTGATTTAGATGACATCGACGAATTAATAGATGAAGCTGCGGGTGATGACAGCTCAGCAGTGGCAGAACTAGCTGAGGAAGATGACACATTAGATGTTGATGAACTCGACGAATTAGTCGATGAAGCTGCTGGTGAAGACAGCCCAGCAGAGCCTGAGCTTGTTGAAGACAACGATGAATTTGATTTTGGCGATATTGATAGCTTATTAGATCAAACTGCTGATACACACTCTGAGCCTGGAGCTGGCATAGAGCCTATCGAAGCCGAAGATGAACTTGATTTAGGGGATATTGAAAGTTTAGCGGATGACACACATAACACGCAGCTTGATGAAGCACTTGCAGATTCGATGGAAGAGTTATCGAATGTAGAAGATGAGCTTGATGTTGAAGATGTTGAATCAATCGCTTCTAGTCTTGTTGATGAATTAGAACCTGAGTCAGAGATTATAGATACAGATGATTTATTGGCGCAATCGAGTGAAGAAACAACAGATGAGCTACTCGATGAAGACGATTTACTCGATGAATATGACGATCCATCACTCAAAAGTGTTGATGACTTACTCAATGAGCTACAGCAAGAAGATGATTATGTAGAGCCGCCAGAATGGTCTGACGTTGATGAATTGAATGATGAACTCAATGATGAAATTGAGGAAGTTGAAATAGACTTGGGCGATGACCCGCTTGCAGATGAAGAGCTTGCAGACGAGTTTGATCTTGCATTAGCAGATGAACCGCTTAACACAGAAACAGTGACCCCAAGCGTGGAGCTTGATGAATACCCTGAGCTTGAACTTGATGATGAAGAGAGTGAAGGTAGCGAAACGTTAGATGACTCTAATGCTGATACGCCCGAGCTACAACTTAGTCAAGCAGAGCAAGATCTGGCCAACGCCATGGCGACAGGACAAGATTTAGATAGCTTAGAGCAAGACTTTGACGATGAATTATTAATTGAAGATGAGTTGCTTGCTGATGATATCCCATCAAGCGAAGAGCCACAGCTTAGCGATGCGCTTACGGCGGATGAAAATACTGACGATGCAATTGAGTCAGCGATCGAGTTAGACGAGTCTTTAAAGCAGCCACCTGTATTGGATGATAGTTTAGATCCACAGCAAAATGAACTATCAGACGATCAGCTTGATGACGACTTTATGGCTGATTTAACGCAAACTGATTTTGATGCATTACTCAGTGAGTTAGCTGAACCTGAGTCGCTAGAAATTGATGAAAGCAGTGACTTTGAAGTTGATTTTAATGCGTTGTTAAGTGAAGATCTTGCTGAATTAGAAGAGTTTTCAACAGCTGATGAAATGGACTTGCCTGAGCAAGTTGACGAGGTTGTTACTGCGCCAACAAATGAAGATGAGACTACCGAAGAATTTGTAGATATAGATGCATTGATTGAACAAAGTGATGACGCAAACTTAGATCATGAGCCTTATGATGATGTAAATATGGATGTCGGTCTGAGTGAGTTTGACGCTTTGTTAGCGGGGGATAACCCAACAGATGTTGATTTAGAAAGCGGCGGTTTTTCAGCTAAACTTGATTTAGCGCGAGCTTATATAGAAATAGGTGACATGGACGCAGCTCTGGATGCTATTGAGGATGTGATTGCCAATGGGCCTGAAGAAGTGCAAGAAGAAGCGCTTAGTTTAAAAGCCAAATTAGCTTAAATTAACAAAAGGGTATAAACGCAGTTTATACCCTTTTTTCATCAAAATGCGTTAGCTTTAAGAAAGACAACACTGCTAATTTGTAATGAGTTACTTTTATTAGATTAGCATATAGCATAAAATGCCCGTCCTTTAGTACAGTAGGTAAAGCAGTAATTATGCGAGTAGCACTTGGAGTTGAGTACAACGGCGCCCGTTACAGTGGTTGGCAACGTCAATCACATGTAAATAGTGTACAACAAGAAGTAGAAACCGCGCTTTCGCGTATCTGTAATCATCCAGTAGAAATCGTTTGCGCAGGCCGTACAGATGCGGGTGTGCATGGTACAGGTCAAGTTGTACACTTTGATACCGATGCTGCGCGTGAGATGGTTGCATTTACGATGGGCATGAATACTTTATTGCCTAAAGATATTGCAATTCGTTTTGCTAAACCTGTTAGCGAAGATTTTCATGCTCGCTTTAGCGCGACAGCAAGACGCTACCGTTATGTGATTTACAATTCCTCCTACCGTGGCGCAATCATGAATGAAGGTGTTACTCATTTTCACCACCCCCTTGATGAGAAAAAAATGCAAGAGGCCTGTCAGTATCTGGTCGGTGAGCATGACTTTACATCGTTTCGCGCGTTACACTGTCAAGCTAATACAGCCAACCGAACTATTCATCATTTATCGGTAAAGCGCCAAGGTGAGTATGTGATCATTGATATTAAAGCAAATGCTTTTTTACATCACATGGTACGTAATATTACAGGGTGTTTGATGGATATCGGTTTACATAAGCAGCAACCGGTGTGGCTTAAAGAACTACTTGATTTTAAAGAGCGTGCTAAAGCCAGTGCGACAGCAAAAGCAGCGGGTTTATACTTAGTAGATGTTGATTACCCTGAGCAGTTTGAAATACCATCAACGCCGCTGGGGCCATTATTTTTAGCAGATACTGAAGTTTGATGGGTGATATTTTGAACGTATTCGCATAGGCATTTCACTACTAAGACCAGTTTTTTATACCGCCTATGTGTAATTCATGTTTTAATTGAAAAAATTTGTCTGTCAATTATCATTTGGCAGGAACGCAGCAAAGCACAGAATAGTATTAAGAGAGTTGCAAATGAGTTGGTTAGAAAAAATCCTACCTAAAACAACAAAGTCTTCGGCTCGTAAAGAGATACCTGAAGGTGTTTGGGCAAAATGTACAGATTGTGATTCGATTTTATATAAAGCTGAATTAGAAAAATCACTGAATGTATGCCCTAAATGCAATCATCACATGCGTGTGAGTGGTCGTAAGCGTCTTGAGCACTTCCTTGATGATGCAGATCGTCAAGAGTTAGGCGCAGAGCATGAGCCAAAAGATGTTTTAAAGTTTAAAGATTCTAAGAAATATTCAGATCGCATTACTGCTGCGCAGAAAGCCAGTGGTGAAAAAGACGCGTTAGTTGCCATGAAAGGCCGCTTAAAAGGTATTCCTGTCGCCGCTGTTGCATTTGAATTCTCATTTATGGGTGGTTCAATGGCATCGGTGGTTGGCGCGCGTTTTGTTGACGCAGTTGATCAGTGTTTAGAACATAATATGCCACTCATTTGTTTTTCTGCTTCTGGTGGCGCGCGAATGCAAGAGGCACTTATGTCGCTTATGCAAATGGCTAAAACCAGTGCAGCTCTTGCGAAAATGAGCGAAAAAGGCTTGCCGTTTATTTCTGTTCTTACTGATCCGACCATGGGTGGTGTATCAGCATCATTAGCCATGCTAGGTGATATCAACGTTGCAGAGCCAAAGGCATTAATTGGTTTTGCGGGTCCGCGTGTTATTGAGCAAACGGTACGTGAAACGTTACCGGAAGGTTTCCAGCGCAGTGAGTTTTTACTTGAGCACGGTGCAATTGATATGATTGTAGATCGCCGTGAGATGCGCGATACGCTAGCACGTGTATTGGCTAAATTTATGAACTTGCCTTCTACCGAACAAGAGCATAGAGTAGCGTAAATTTCAGCTTAACTGATTACACGCTATGACAAAAAACATTCCTAGCCAATCATCAAGCCTTGATGATTGGCTTTGTTATTTAGAAAGTGTTCACCCTGCAAATATTGCCATGGGCCTTGAACGCGTAGCCGACGTTGCTAACAACATTGGTTTATTAGACACTTCAAGTAAAATCATTCTGATTGGTGGTACTAACGGCAAAGGCACCACAGCCCGCTGTTTAGAGTCGCTATTATTAGCACAAGGCTACAGCGTAGGTACGTATGCATCTCCGCACTTGATCCGTTATAACGAACGCGTACGCATAAACGGCGCAGAGCTTGATGATCAATTTCATATTGATGCATTTGATTTATTAGAGCAGGGGCGTGGCGACACAGCACTGACTTATTTTGAATATGGTACACTTGGCGCGCTGGCTATTTTTAAGCGTCACGCTGTGGATTATGTGTTGTTAGAAGTGGGGCTGGGTGGGCGTTTTGACGCAACCAACATAGTCACACCTTATGCAAGTGTAATTACCACCATCGATTTAGATCACAAAGAATACCTAGGTGATACCCGCGAATTAGTGGGTTATGATAAAGCTGGTATTTTTAGAGCAGGCACCCCAGCTATTGTCGGCGATTTAAATATACCCCACACAGTGACTGATTACGGGCGGCAAATAAGTGCTGACATGTATTTATCAGGGCAGCAGTTTAACTTTGCTGAGTATGAACACACGTTTAGTTGGCAGTATCAAGGGCAGCAACTTGAACTTTCAAAGCCAGCCATTCCGTGTCAAAACGTGGCAACAGCGCTGACTACATTAGCCGTGTTAAACTTATTACCGGATGAGACAATGATCCGTGACTGTTTAACTAATTTAGTCGTTGAAGGTCGTTTTCAGCAACTAAGTCGTGAGCCTTTGGTCTATACTGATGTTGCGCATAATCCTGAATCTGCACGCTATTTAGCTAAAAAGTTAGCTCAGCTACAAGATCAAGGCTTTAAAGTTCATGCGTTAGTCGCTATGCTGGCTGATAAAGATAAAGTTGCTGTATTAAATGAACTGAACTCAGTCGTTGATACTTGGTATTTAGCTGGACTAACTTGCTTTCGTGGCGATAAAGTAGAAAACCTAGCTAAATCAATGGAGCAAGTGCAAACGCACGCGCGGATTGAACAATATCAAAGTGTTGATGACGCGTTAGATACGGTGTTGCCTCAGCTAGATGAGCAATCGATTTTGATTGTATTCGGCTCCTTTTTTACCGTAGCAGCTGCCATTAATTATTGGAAAAAATAGAGAGGAATCTGGTGAACTCAGGCTTTATAAATCGTTTGGTCGGCACAAGTATTGTGGTGATTGCAGCTATCGTGTTTATTCCTAACATTCTTGATGGCGAAAAAGTACATTACAAAGAAGGCTTTAAAGCCATCCCTGACCGCCCTGAGTTCAAAACCATCGATCTCCAAGAGGCAATTAATGATCAAGTGGCTAATGCTCAACAGCCAACAGCAGAAGCCGAGGAAGATATCTCAGCGGATGATGAACTGCTCACCAGTGCCGCTGAGGTCGCCGTGGAGTCAACATCCGCAGAGCAAGTAATGGTTGAAGCATCAACAGAGCAAGAAGCTGTTGTAGCTAAAGCGCAACCAGTTGAAAAGCAGCCAGAACCAGCTCGTAAACCTGAAGAGAACTTATCGAAAATGGCGTATGTGATCCAGCTTGGAAGCTTCTCACATGCTGCGAATGTTAAATCATTACAAGCGAAACTCAGTGACAAAGGGTTTAAAACGTTTACTCGTCCAGTGAAAACACCGAATGGTACTTTAACCAAAGTTTTTGTGGGTCCGTCGCTAAATAAAGCAGAGCTTGAGAGTAAACTCCCTGAATTAAAAGCGCTTACTAAACTCAATGGTAAAGTTACCCAATTTGAAGTAACAAAATGATCTGGCATTTAGTGTCGACCTCTTATAGAATGCGCCCCAAATTAACGACTAGTTGGTTCATATGATCTGGGTTGATTACGCCATTCTTGGCATTATTGCACTGTCTACTATTATCGGTTTAATTCGTGGCTTTATCAAAGAAGCAATGTCTTTGGCCGTGTGGGCTGGCGCATTTATCATCTCTAGTTTGTTTTACCAATATTTAGCTTCCTTTCTAACCAGTATTTCTGAACCCCTTTTAAGAAATGCAGCGGCCATTGCCATATTATTCTTTGCGACGCTATTGTTAGGCGGATTGTTAAACTACCTTTTGGGTGAACTGGTACATCGTACCGGCTTATCTGGCACTGACCGTGTCTTTGGCATTGTCTTTGGTGCACTTCGTGGCGTGTTGGTCGTGAGCGCGTTACTCTTCTTTCTTGATGCTTTTACTGGTGCACCTAATACGCACTGGTGGGGTAACTCTATTTTGATCCCAGAATTTGGCTTTGTTGTTGAGTGGTTTTTTTCATACCTCGAAAACAATTCAAGCTTCTTAAATTCGGTCAACCGTTAATCGGCGAGGAAAAATTTCATGTGTGGTATCGTTGGAATAGTCGGAACATCTCCTGTAAATCAGGCGATTTATGATGGCTTAACTGTTTTGCAACACCGTGGCCAAGATGCTGCGGGCATCATTACCATTGAAAACAACACCTTTAGTTTACGTAAAGCAAATGGCTTAGTGAAAGATGTATTTCACACCCGTCATATGAAGCGCTTACAAGGTACTATTGGTATCGGTCATGTGCGCTATCCGACTGCTGGCTCGTCTAGTTCGTCAGAAGCACAGCCGTTCTATGTTAACTCACCGTTTGGTATTGCTTTAGCGCACAATGGTAATTTAACTAATGCTGAGCAGCTTAAAGAGCAATTGTTCTGCGAAGCTCGTCGCCACGTTAACACAACCTCAGATTCAGAAATTTTACTTAACATCATGGCCCATGAATTAAGTAAACCGAATAAACTTAAGCTTGATCCTGAAGATATTTTTAACGGCATTACAGAAGTAATCAATAAAGTGCAGGGCGGCTATGCCACTATTGCGATGATTATTGGTCACGGTATTGTTGCCTTTCGTGATCCAAATGGCATTCGTCCATTAGTATTTGGTAAGCGTGATACAGCTCAGGGGACAGAATATATGTTCGCGTCGGAGAGCGTTGCACTTAAAACTGATGGCTTTGAGTTTGTTCGTGATGTAGCTCCAGGCGAAGCAATTTACGTGACTGAAGCAGGCGAGTTCTTCTCACAAACATGTGCAGAAAAGGCCTCGTATTCACCGTGTATTTTCGAGTTTGTATATTTTGCGCGTCCTGATTCAAATATTGACCGCATGTCTGTTTACGCGACTCGCGTTAATATGGGCACTAAATTAGGTGAAAAAATTGCACGTGAATGGGCAGATAAAGATATCGATGTCGTTATCCCAATCCCTGAAACATCGTGCGATGTAGCATTAGAAATAGCCCGTGTACTGGAACTACCATACCGCCAAGGTTTTGTTAAAAACCGTTATATTGGTCGCACGTTTATCATGCCTGGCCAAGAAATGCGTAAAAAGTCGGTACGTCAAAAGCTTAATGCGATTGACCGTGAGTTTAAAGGTAAAAACGTATTGTTAGTAGATGACTCAATTGTACGTGGTACTACATCTGCTCAAATCGTTGAAATGGCTCGCGAGTCTGGTGCTAAAAATGTTTACTTTGCTTCTGCTGCTCCAGAAATCCGCTTCCCGAATGTGTATGGTATCGATATGCCATCTGCTGCGGAGCTAATTGCTCATGGCCGTGAAGTTGAAGACATTAACGCAAGTATTGGTTCTGATGGTTTGATCTTCCAATCATTGACTGATTTAATTGCTGCAGTATCGCAAGAGAATCCTGAGATCACGCGATTTGAAACGTCAGTATTTGATGGTCAATACATTACCGGCGGCATTGATCAAGATTATTTAAATCGGATCGAGCAGCTACGTAATGATTCAGCAAAGAGTAGCCGTGAAAGTGCGATGTCTTCTGGCTTAGAGTTACATAACCAAGAAGAAAATGGTTCAGATTAACAAATAGTTAAATTCAAGATATAAAAAAAGGAGCTAAATTAAGCTCCTTTTTTATGAAGGAAAGAAATAATAACACTACTTTTTAATACAACTCACTGAACTTTTTAAACGCATTTATCCTATGTTTATGTAAAAGTTGGGCTGACAATACCATTAGTCCAAAGCATTGCGGTGACTGCTAAAATAATCACCAGTAAAATTAATCCACAAGTTACTACTGAGCTTGCGTAAATAAAGCCGCGCTCTTGCGGTATATGCATTAAAATAGGCACTCCTGTGTACAATAAATAAACTGAGTAAGCTAAAGCAACAATACCTGCGCATACAACAAACCACAACTCCGGCCAAAACGCTGCTAACGCAGACATAAACACCGGTGTTGAAGTATAGGCTGCAAGCTCTAGGGTTTGGGTGAATGTTGGCTCGGCACCAAAAGTAACTGCCATCCAATGCGCTAAATAAGCCAATGCAAATACACCAACAATGAGTGCGGCGTACATTGCAGCTGCAATCAATATTGCACTATCGTGGGTTAAAAATACTGGATCACCAGTACCTATACTCCAACCTAAATAAACAGATGAGTAATAACCCATTACTGACGGAAACAGCGCTATCAACAATATATGTGAAAGGCTATACGTCAAACTTTCGTGACGGTTATCTATGGTTTGCCACTCTTCGAGCGGGTGGGCATAAATGCCCCATAAATGGTTTAATATCATAGTGTGTGCCCCATAAAAGGAAGTAGGCGCTGTTTTATTTTTATACAGCTTGTATTAAGTTATGGTTCAGTAATGGGGGCTTGTCAAGCAACTGTAATTTGAAAGTACGCCTTACGACAAGGATAATATATGGCTTAGTTTTATTCTTGCTATGGTTTCGTGATAAAATGACTGGTCGATAAATTTTATTATAATGAGCAGCCTAAGTCGTGCCATATAGCCAACTCTTACAACCAATCAATAACTTCCTGCAATGTGAAACCCCGCAGGCTTGGATAGATGAAGCCATAAAGCCTGAAAATTTAAACATTTTACTGATTGATCACCTGATATGTGAACTTAAAGCAGCCCAGTCGGCTATGTTCTTAATTCGTAAATACGCGGTTGATAAGCAAAGTAGTGATGCATTGCTTGAGTGGCTTAAGCCATTTGAAACACTTATTTATAAGCGTGAAGGTAATTGGCAAGATTTAGCGGCAAAAAATAAGCTGAATAAATCGGTGATCCCAAAATCGGATTCACCCTACGGGCAAGATTTGGTTGATAAAATGGTAATGCTGATAAAAGAAGAACTGCATCATTTTTATCAAGTACTCGAGATCATGGATGAATACGGCGTTGAATATCAAAGTATTACGCCATGTCGTTATGCTAAGGGTATGCTCAGGCATGTTAAAACCTATGAGCCTGATGCGTTGGTCGATAAGCTTATAGTGGGCGCTTACATTGAAGCACGTTCGTGCGAACGTTTTGCAAAACTTGCTCCGCATTTAGATAAACGGTTAGGTGATTTTTATATTTCATTACTGCGCTCTGAAGCCCGTCATTATCAAGACTACTTAACACTCGCACAAGAAATTGCAGATTTCGATATCACAGAACGTGTTGAATTTTTTGCTGAAAAAGAACGTGAATTAATTGTCTCGGTAGATACTGATTTTAAGTTTCATTCGGGTACACCTACTTCTTAATTAGGTTATATGAACTAGCTCTAACAATTAAAATTATAAGGATATTAAATGAAGAAGTTAATTGGTTTTTTATCACTATTTAGTGTATCTGTTTGGGCTAATGAAGGAGGGATTCCTACTTTTTTTAATTCAGAATCAAATAAAGAATACATTGCGCTAATAGACCACCTTGTTGCAGTGTTACCAAAGAACGGTAATCCTGAATTTTTAAGTGTGTTAGCGTCCCCTTATGGTTTGTTAGATGTGCAAGCGACTAAGTTTAGCGATGACTTAGATAAAAACAGTTTTGCTAATTTTAATATGGGTGTTATGGGCTCTGCGATTTTTGATACTGAGCAAAAATATGTGAAGGATTTGCCAAACCGCTTTTTATGCCATCAAAGCAGCTGCAGAAAGCCGAGGCTACAGCTTGCAAAAGAACTGACTTCTCATATAAATACCATAGAAGCATTTTTCACTGAAAACCCAACGATAAATTTAGTCAGCATTTTAGATCAGTACGTATACCGTATAAATAATGCCTTTTATACGCCAGACAGTGTAATTGACTATATCCCTTCTGCTGAAGCTGGTTTTGTACCATCAGCCGAGTTTAAACAGTATGTTAGTGCAATTGAACGTTCCCCCTATTATAAAATCGAAGAGCAGACTTTAGCTATTCGACAGCTTATGCACAAAATGGGTATCAAGGTAATCCAGCAAGTAAGTGCTTCACAACTGCGTATCATTGTGATGGGGATAAGTAATAATCAGTGGGGGATAGTATATAGCCCTGATAATAGTTACATTCCTGTGCTTGGTGAGCGAAATTTGCAAGGGTTTGCATTTGATGATGTTGAAAAGTTGGCTGAAAACATATTTTATTATCAAACCAATTAATATTCTATTTGTTCGCTACAAATGGCTCGCTAATTAGGGTTTGCTGTTTTTCAGTTACCACCAAGTAGGAGCCTTGGCTATACCAGTCACCTAAAACAGTGCGCGTCAGTTGCGTACCAGCTATATTGTAATGATGCACATCAGGGCGGTGGGTATGTCCGTGGATCATATTAGTGACTTGGTGTTTAGCAAAAACGTCAAGTACTGCGTCTTCTGTTACATCAAGAATTTCTAACGCTTTACCTGCTTGGTTTTGTTTTGATTTTTCGCGTGCTTTTTTGGCAACACCACGGCGATACCACAGAGGCAGTGCCAGCATTAAACGCGGCCACCACCAACCACGGCCTTTTTTGCGAAATTTTTGATACTCAATATCTTGAGTACACATTTCATCGCCATGTAAAATAACAGTTGGCGTACCGTATAAATCGATAACAGTTTGTTCGTTGAGTAAGGTCATGCCAGCTTTTTTCGCGTAGCCATTTCGCATGATAAAGTCACGGTTGCCATGAATAAAAAATACTGGGGTACCGTTGTCACTCACTTGCCTAAGTCGAGCTGCTACTTGAGTTGATAGAGGCGTAACATAATCATCGCCTACCCATACCTCAAAGAAGTCACCTAAAATATATAATGCATCTACATCTTGATTTACGATGTGGTTATCTAAGAATTGGTAAAAAGCAGCGCTTATATCAGGGCGGCTCTCAGTTAAATGTAGATCGGCAATAAAGTAAGTTTGGCGCATTGTGACTCGGTCATGTTAACGAAAAATAAAAAGCGGATAAAATATCCGCTTTATAATATACCCACCAGCCCCAAGTCGCGAGCTTGAGACTAAGTGAGCACAAAGCTAACTTAGTCTACAGTTACGCTTTTGATGATAACGTCATCAAGCGGTACATCTTGATGAAAGCCTGAGCTGCCAGTAGCAACGGCTTTGATTTTTTCAACTACGTCCATGCCTTCTACTACTTCTGCAAATACGCAATAACCCCAGCCTTGTGATGTTTCACTGCTAAAGTTTAAGAAATCATTGTCGTTCACGTTAATGAAAAACTGGGCCGTTGCCGAATGTGGATCTGGCGTACGTGCCATTGCTAATGTGCCTTTTTTGTTCGAAAGGCCATTATTTGCTTCGTTTTGAATAGGATCATGCACTTCTTTTTGAATCATGCCAGGTTCAAAACCACCACCTTGAACCATAAAACCATCGATTACACGGTGAAAGATAGTACCGTCATAAAAGCCAGCATTAGCATACTGTAAAAAATTTTTAACCGTGTTTGGTGCTTCTGTTTTGTGCATGTTAATGGTGATATCACCAAAATTTGTGTGTAGAACAACCATGAGGTTTCCTATTAGCTGATTTAATTAACGCTATTTTATCTTAGTTAGCTAAGATTAACAAAGTGCTTATTGATTTGATAAAGCGCTAGAGCAGGGGCTTTGCAAGTGGTAACATAGCCAACCAAGTAAACAGTCAAGGATTAAAAATAAATGGTAAATATTTACAACACACTCACGCGTCAAAAAGAGCAATTTAAACCTATGGTCGAAGGCAAAATCGACATGTATGTGTGTGGTATCACCATTTATGATTACTGTCACATTGGGCATGCTCGTACCTTTGTTGGTTTTGATGTAATAGTGCGCTACCTTCGTCACTTAGGTTACGATTTAAAGTATGTACGTAACATCACAGATGTTGATGACAAAATTATTAAGCGTGCCAATGACAATGGCGAAGCGATTAATGATTTAACCGTACGCATGACCAAAGCTATGCATGAAGACTTTGATAGTTTAAATATGCTACGCCCCGATGTTGAACCAACAGTAACAGGGCACATGGATGAAATTATTGAGATGGTTGAGCGCTTGATTACAAAAGGCCATGCCTATGTTGCAACCGACGGTGACGTGCTTTTCGATGTGTCTACCTTTGAGCTATACGGTGCATTATCGCAACAAGACTTAACTATGTTACAAGCTGGCTCGCGGGTAGAAGTTGCCCAAGATAAAGACGATCCACTTGATTTTGTATTGTGGAAAAAAGCAAAGCCAGGTGAACCATCATGGTCATCACCTTGGGGTGAGGGTCGCCCTGGGTGGCACATTGAATGTTCAGCAATGAGCTCTAAGCATTTAGGCGAGCATTTTGATATTCACGGTGGTGGTTCGGATTTACAGTTCCCGCATCATGAAAACGAAATTGCGCAATCGTGCTGTGCAAATAACGGGAAATACGTAAACACGTGGATCCACACCGGCATGGTGCAAGTAAATAAAGAAAAGATGTCTAAATCATTAGACAACTTTTTTACCGTTCGTGATGTGCTTAACGAGTATGACGCTGAATCAGTCCGTTATTTCTTGATTTCAGGTCATTACCGTAGCCAGCTAAATTACTCGCAAGAGAATCTAGACCAAGCTCGCTCTTCACTTGAACGTATTTATACTGCGTTGCGTAATGTTGAGCCAATTGCGTGTGAGCTTGAAAGTAACGAGTATGTCGCTAAATTTAGAAAAGCCATGAATGATGACTTTAATACTCCAGAAGCGCTGCCAGTTTTATTTGAACTTGCTAAAGAGCTTAACCGTGTTAAAGACTCAGATGCTGAGCAAGCAGGAAAATTGGCGTATACCTTACGCAGTATTGGTGAAGTACTGGGCGTTGCACAGCAAGCTCCTGAAATGTTTTTACAAGGTGGTCAAGCGGATGACGAAGTCGCTGAAATTGAAGCGCTTATAGTTAAGCGTAACGATGCCCGTGCAAATAAAGATTGGGCCGCAGCTGATGAAGCACGCGATGCACTTAACGCATTAGGCGTCGTACTTGAAGATTCAGCAGGTAAAACGACGTGGCGTAAAGCGTAAGTTAACTTTATTTCTCGTTTAAAAGGTTGCCTCATTGGCAACCTTTTTTGTTTTCTATATTGACCTCAACTGACGTTGAGGTTTTACCTTAACATTTCTTCAATATAACAAGGAATGAAATGAATATTCTTCTCGCTATGATCCCAGCATTTCTTTGGGGTACCACGTATGCTGTGACTAAGTATGCAACACCTGATTGGCCGCCAATTTTACTGGGTGCAATACGAGCATTGCCAGCGGGGTTATTATTGTTGCTTATCAAACCAACTTGGCCACAGTTAAGACAGTGGCGAGGCTTAATTATATTAGCATTCGTTAATATCGCTTTATTTTTTAGTTTTATCTTTGTGATGGCGATCAACTTGCCTGCTGCAATTGCAGGCGTGGGCATGGTTTCCGTGCCTGTTGTGGCCTTATTGTATGCATGGCTGTTTAAAGGACAACGGCCTGCATTATTACAGTCGGTGTGTGCGTTAACATTAGTTTATTTGGCGTGGCGACTATTCGATCCGCAACACGTTACACTTAACATGTTAGGTATTGTTGCTCTGATAGGCGCATTATTGACAATAGTGATTGGGAGTACTTTGGTACAAAAGATCACGACACATATTCATTGGTGGACAGTACTGACGTGGCAGCTCATTCTAGGTGGCGCCGTGCTGGCAATCGCAGCGTTAGTGCAAGCATTGTATATTGAACCACAGGCCTATCAAGTGCTTGCTCAAGTGTTTACCCCCAGCCAGTGGTTTGTGCTTTTTTGGTTAGTAGTGCCGAATACCGCGCTTGCTTATACATTATATGTTTGGCTGCTTGGGCGAATGACTGTGGTTGAGTTTACTTTTGGTACTATTGCAAACCCAATCGCGGGGATTATCTGCGCTGTCGTTCTATTAAATGAACAATATCAAGCATGGCAATATATGCTGATGGCATTAATGATTTTCTTTTCTGTGTTACCCCAGTTATTAAAGTTAGTAGGGCGCAGGCGTAAAATCGCGCGATGAATAAAAAAGGGTTGCTAAATAGCAACCCTTTTCTACCTTGGTGCGCCAAGCGTCGCGAGTTTATCAACTATGGTATTTTTCGCATGCTTCTAGTGTATTTTCAATTAAGCTTGCTACTGTCATAGGACCTACACCACCTGGTACAGGGGTAATAAAGTGTGCTTTTTGCTCAGCGATATCATATTCAACGTCACCTACCAATTTACCAGTATCTAAACGATTGATACCTACATCGATCACGATCGCGCCATCTTTCACCCAGTCACCAGGGATAAATTCAGGCTTACCCACAGCAACAACAAGTAAATCAGCACGGCGAACATGCGTTTCTAAATCTTGGGTAAATTTATGACAAACAGTGGTAGTGCAACCAGCGAGTAATAATTCAAGTGCCATTGGACGGCCAACAATATTAGATGCACCCACTACAACGGCATGCATGCCTTTATATTTAACACCGGTTGAATTAAGAAGAGTGATAATTCCTTTTGGTGTACATGGACGAAGGGCAGGCATACGTTGTGCTAATCGACCAATATTATAGGGGTGAAAACCGTCTACATCTTTTAGCGGGGTTATGCGCTCAAGAATTTTTTCAGCATCAAGGCCTTCAGGTAATGGCAGTTGCACTAAAATACCATCGACTTGTGCATCGTTATTGAGCTCATCAATCAAATCTAATAATGCTTGCTCGTTTGTATCAGCTGGTAAATCAAAAGATTTTGATACAAATCCAACTTCTTCACAGGCTTTACGCTTAGAGCCTACGTAAACTTGGCTTGCTGGATCTTGCCCAACAAGTACAACGGCAAGTCCAGGTGCGCGAAGACCATTTGCGACACGTTCTGTTACTCTTTGTGCTACTGCACTGCGTACTTGTTTAGCTATTGCCTTACCATCAATGATGTTTGCCGTCATGGGTGACCTTTAATTGGGGTTAGTTAACTTATATAACGATACTTTAATAAAAACGAGTGCATACAAAATAGGGGTAATAATGCTAAGTAGAAAACATACTCTCTACTGCTCGCTTTCAATATGTATTACTATTTTCGCAGAAAAGCGTTAAGGCGCCAAGTTGCTTTTCTGATATTAAGTTGCTTTTCTAATATAAACAGTCGAATAATATGAAAGAGTCGAAATTTTAGCTTAGTTTTGCAATATTTAACCATTGTGAACTAAAAATGACCGATTGATTTATTTTCTTAAAAAAAGGTTTGACCTGACTCAGTCAAATCACTATTATGCACCCCGTTGTCAACGAGGTCACTCGCAGATAATAGTAAGCATCGGCGATTAGCGCAGTTTGGTAGCGCACTTGGTTTGGGTCCAAGGGGTCGCAGGTTCAAATCCTGCATCGCCGACCACTTTCATTTATAATTTTGTTATAATCGATTGGCTTATTGGTAAACTATGAAGTTTTCGATGCGCCCATAGCTCAGCTGGATAGAGCAACGCCCTTCTAAGGCGTCGGTCGAAGGTTCGAATCCTTCTGGGTGCGCCATTTTGAAAACATGTAAATATAGCGGTGGTTGTAGCTCAGTTGGTAGAGCCCCGGATTGTGATTCCGGTTGTCGTGGGTTCGAGCCCCATCAGTCACCCCATTTACAAAAAAGAATATCGGCGATTAGCGCAGTTTGGTAGCGCACTTGGTTTGGGTCCAAGGGGTCGCAGGTTCAAATCCTGCATCGCCGACCACTTTCTCAAACGGTGCAATCCAAAAACCTGTAAAGATACAT
>NZ_PNDT01000257.1:0-245 GCF_005886375.1 Pseudoalteromonas sp. S1727 | reverse complement strand
GTTTACCCAGTGCAAATGCAAAAAGTAAGTACGGAATGAAATTCAGCCACGGCACAGCTCTTGTCGCGATATGAAATCGCTGCTACGAATTTGTAATACCTTGTAGGCGCGGGTTTACCCCGCGCAAATGCAAAATATAAGCACGGGATAAAACTCAGCCACGGCACAGCTCTAGTCGCGATATAAAATCGCTGCTACGAATGTGTAATATTTCGTATGCGCGGGTTTACCCAGTGCAAATGCAA
>NZ_PNDT01000256.1:0-435 GCF_005886375.1 Pseudoalteromonas sp. S1727 | reverse complement strand
CAGCTGATAAGCATCATTTACACTTTGGTAATAACGTAAAGCACGTTGATAATAATGCAATGCCAACTGATTTTGACCCGATTCCGTATAAGCCACCCCCATATTCCCATAGGAAAGCGCAACGCCTTCTTCATCGCCTAACTGCTGGAATACATCCACTACTTCACGGTAAATTTCAAGGGCTGAATCATAGCGAGATAAGCGAATGTAGATACCTGCAATATTATGAAGAATGTCAGCTTTATCTTGCGCACTACCATCCTTTTCATAAAGTGTTTTTGCCTGCTGGTAATAATCTAAGGCCAGCTCCATGTTGTGCATGTTAAAATATGCGAGGCCAATGTTACTCAATAAGTTAGCTTGTTTTATTGGGCTCTTTAAATTTACGGCCAAGTTTAAAGCCCGACTATAGTCAATAACAGCTTGCTGTAGCAA
>NZ_PNDT01000255.1:0-334 GCF_005886375.1 Pseudoalteromonas sp. S1727 | reverse complement strand
AATAAAATCAGTATTTTTTAACTGATTAACGCGGGCTAGATCAGTCCCTAACGTTGATTCTGTGATGGTTTTTAATGAACCTATGGCAAGAATGCGCCAAGGCGACAATAATGGCAGCGTATGCTCAGGTAAATAGCCACCACTGGTGATTACTTCACGTTGATCAGGAAAGCGAACTTTAAATTGCCCTTGACTATTATTGCTTAAATTCGTGCCACTGTAATAGTCAGGCCCACCCGCTTCTGACACTAAAATATACTGTTCATTGTGTTTAAACAACGCGGGATACACCCAGCCATTATTAGTGATTGCAGCGGTCGTCACTGGTGCCGCT
>NZ_PNDT01000254.1:0-961 GCF_005886375.1 Pseudoalteromonas sp. S1727 | reverse complement strand
TAAAAAATACTGATTTTATTAAACCGGGTATTGCCGCTTGGAGCTGGGGCTTACTAAAAGATGACTTTACAACCTTCCCTGTGCAAAAGCAGTTTATTGAGTATGCAGCAGATATGCACTGGCAATATGTGTTAATTGATGCTGATTGGGATCAAAAAATAGGTTGGGATAAAATACAGCAGCTGGCAACTTATGCTAAGCAAAAAAATGTTGATTTATGGGTGTGGTATAACTCATCAGGTGCGTGGAATAACACGGTTTACTCGCCTAAAAGTGCATTACTGACTCACGCTGATCGCATAAAGCATTTTGCTAAACTGCAGGCGATGGGCATTAAAGGCATTAAAGTCGATTTCTTTCCAGGAGATGGCTCATCGGTGATGGCCTATTACGAAGCAATATTGCAAGACGCCGCAGCGCATCAGTTAATGGTCAATTTTCATGGCACTACCTTACCTCGGGGGCTACAGCGAACCTATCCTAATCTCATGACCTCAGAAGCCGTAAAGGGTTTTGAAATGATCAGTTTCTTCCAAGCCTTTGCTGATAAAGAAGCGCAACATGCCGCCACCTTAGTGTTTACTCGTAACGTGTTTGATCCAATGGATTTTACACCTATGGTGCTTGGCGATATTCCTACTATTGAACGCAAAACCAATAATGCCTTTCAGCTCGCGTTGCCAATTTTATTTACCTCTGGCGTGCAGCACTTAGTTACGACCCCTGAGCAAATGGCAAAGGTGTCAGCACCCGTTAAAACCTATTTACAGTCGTTGCCAACAGTGTGGGATGAAACTCGCTTATTGCAAGGCAGCCCCGGTGAGCATGTGGTAATGGCAAGGCGCCGTGGTTGCAACTGGTATATAGCTGGGATCAATGCTGAAGATAACACTATAACGCTAGATATTGACTTAAGTTTTAGCCACTTTAGCTCAGCACAGCTGCTAAGCGCAGGTAAAAA
>NZ_PNDT01000253.1:0-497 GCF_005886375.1 Pseudoalteromonas sp. S1727 | reverse complement strand
AGTTAACTGTATTGGTTGATTTAGATGAGCAAGGGCAGCTAAGTTATCAAGTACGGTCACGTAGCGATAAGGTCATTGAGCCTTCTTTATTAGGTATCACGCTTAATAATACTGACTTTACTAAGCGATTGAGCTTAGCTGCAGTTTTAAAACAGCCCACAGTAAATGACAGCTATCAGCTTTTTACTGGTAAGCAACAGTTTGTTGATTATCGTGCTAACAGCCTTGTTGTCAGCGTGACTAATCAGCAAGATCAAATATTGAACATTCGCTTTCAAGTCAGTAATGATGGGGTTGCTTTTCGCTATGAATTAGCCGGCGAAACCACAGATACACGTGTGGTAATGAGTGAACAAACTGGTTTTAACTTTCCAGATAAAACGCTTGCCTGGCTTCAACCTAAAGCTGAAGCACAAACAGGCTGGATGAATACGAATCCCTCCTACGAAGAAGAATACTTACAAGCGGCACCAGTGACGACCGCTGCAATCACTAAT
>NZ_PNDT01000252.1:0-311 GCF_005886375.1 Pseudoalteromonas sp. S1727 | reverse complement strand
CTAAAGATGCCTACACTCGTGTTGATGTGGGTGCAACGTATAAGTTTAATGTTAGCAATACCGATATAAACCTACGCCTTAATGTAGAAAACTTATTTGATACAGACTACCTAGGCGGTGGTGGTGACAATAATGTCACCGTTGGCGAAGGTACCAACTTACGTTTAGCTGCACAATTTAACTTCTAAGGTTAATACCCTTTAAAAAGCCCGTACTTTGCGAAAAGTGCGGGCTTTTTGCTTTTTATCTCATTGTATTTTTTAAGTGACTCATTTAATGGTTAAATAGCCAGTAAATATCTAACAAGCCAT
>NZ_PNDT01000251.1:0-397 GCF_005886375.1 Pseudoalteromonas sp. S1727 | reverse complement strand
CACGAGTGTAGGCATCTTTAGTGATGGTGTTGGCGCTATCTGCGAAGCGTTCGCCTTCATAAAACGCACCTGCATTAAAAGCAATGGCATCGTTTAACTCGTAACGAGTCCAAAGCGAAGCAGACCATTTAGGGACATCTGTAGGGCGAGCGCCTCCTTGAACATATTCAGCATCAAGGTACATAGTAGAAGCCATAACAAATAAACGGTCAGTTGCTGCACCTTGCGCACCTAGCTCAAAACCTTTATGACGTTGTTCACCGGCTTGTGTTGTGATTGTTTCAATATCACCCACTGGATTATCTAGTTGCTCGGTGATCAAGGTGCCTGTTTTACTGATATCAAATAATGCACTGCTTAGCATTAAGCGGTCATCAAACAACTGCCACTTGATACC
>NZ_PNDT01000250.1:0-207 GCF_005886375.1 Pseudoalteromonas sp. S1727 | reverse complement strand
AGTCAGACTTTGGTGCTGATGTTGTGTATGGTTTTGAATCAAATGTATCTGCAGCATCACTACCAGTAGTACGTGCGATAGCTCAACAGCTTGCACCACTTAACGTAGAGTACATTGGCAAAAATAGCGCCAATGGCGGGCCTGACTTAATTCCACTGAAAAATGCCACCAGTGCACCAATTTTTGAACTGCATCAAGATGGCACTG
>NZ_PNDT01000249.1:0-564 GCF_005886375.1 Pseudoalteromonas sp. S1727 | reverse complement strand
GCCACCAGTGCACCAATTTTTGAACTGCATCAAGATGGCACTGACTACTTTGACTATCATCACACTGCTGATGATACGCTTGATAAAGTAGATCCCGCTAAGCTTAAGCAAAATACCGCGGCGTATGCTGTATTTGCATTGATGGCAGCAGATGCTAAAACAACCATCAAAGCCAAACCAGCCAAGTAAACATATTTACTTACAGTTTACCGCTTTGCTCTGGGCCCTCTTTACTCTATTTTAATAAGTAAACGCAAGGAGGGCCCTAATGCTACTTTTTAATACCAGTGATTCATTATCTTCTTTTAGTCAAAAAACAACCTGCCCTTGCTGTCAAAGTAACGACTACCAGCTAAAAAACCACAGCCGATTTTTACGTTTTGCAATTATCCCCTTAATACCTTTGGCATGGTGTTATCAATTTCAGTGCAACCACTGCCAATACACAGCAGCAGTGCCGTTAAAAAAGTTGCCTATTCTCGAAAAAATCTCATTAGTGAAATACTTTACAGGCTCACTATTATTACTATGGTTATTGGTGTTTTTTTATAATCAGCATCATGC
>NZ_PNDT01000025.1:0-95135 GCF_005886375.1 Pseudoalteromonas sp. S1727 | reverse complement strand
AAGCCGCCCGAGCCTATTATCATAGATGACATAGTAACTTGCTACGATCAACTTTTTGGCTTACCGCTTACCGCTTACCGCTTACCGCTTACCGCTTACCGCTTACCGCTTACCGCTTGTTCTTTTTCAGTGCGCGCTTTTGCTCTGCTTTTTTAACGTGTTTACTGATCCACTTGGTCATTTTTGCCATTAATGCTGGCGGGAAGTTGTGGCCCATCCCGTTTACTATCTTTAATTTTGCTTTGCGTATCTGGTGTGCGGTTTGTTTTCCTGCGGCCACAGGCATGACAGGATCTGAGCTGCCATGAATAACTAATGTTGGAGCTTTGATCTTCGGCATTAAATGTTGCCTACAATCACTGGCGGCAATGGCTGCGAGTTGTCGGTAAAAACCTTGGGGGTTGTGTGCTCTATCCACTCCTAATGTAGCTTGTTTACGTAGTGTTTGTTCATCTTGTGGATAAGCGGGGCTGCCTATTAGTTGATTTAGTTTGATATTGTAATGAATAGCACTGTCACGGTTTTCACGTCGCGGACGATGTTTAGCAAGCTGTATGAATAATTTCAAGCTAGCTGCCGAGAGTTTAGGTTTAGTTGAGCTCGACATAATTGAGGTTAAACTTAAAACCTTTTTCTTATTTTGTGCGGCAATAAGTTGCGCAATCATGCCACCCATTGATGCGCCGACTAGGTGCGCTTTTTTAATTTTTAGCGCAGCCATTAACTCCAGTACATCATTCGCCATATCATCCAGAGTGTAAGGGATATGAGAAGCGACGGGGAGGCGTTTGCTTAACCATATCTTAAATAGGTTTGGGTTGCCTAGCTGCCCAAGTTGGCTCGAAAGGCCTGTATCGCGGTTATCGAACCGAATCACCCGAAAACCATTATTCACTAAGCCATAATACAGTTCGTCGGGCCATACTGTTAATTGCGCACCGAGTCCCATTATCAAAATAATAACGGGAGCAGCAAGCTCTCCGCTATCTTGATAGCTAATGTTGATACCGCTGCTCGTTTTAATAGTGCGCATAGTCGATTATGGATCTAATGCAGCTAATTAATTATGCAAAGTATAGCCAGAACAACGAGTAGCTTCATGCTCATTAGTATGAATTTTTTATATTCCAAAGCTTCTGCTTGTAGTGATTTGCTTTTAACTACCGCCATCAGCGTACTTTTGCAGCTCTGCTAGCATGTTTTCATTGCCAATCATTTCGTTTAATACCGAATAGACGTTATCGTCGGCAGAGTCTTGATATAGCGATAGAATGTGTTGTGCAATCTGTTGGCTATAGTCGCTTCTCTCGCTCTGAGCTTGATAGAATTGAGTAACTAAACCTTGGCCAGCTAAGCGACGAATATACTCGTTAGAATCTTGCTCTAGAAGTGCCGTAAAGCGTTCAGTTAAACGATAATCAAGCACTGGCGATTGAGTTGTAATTTCTATGGCTTGAATTTTGAATTTATCATCATGACTATTATCGGCCAGATCTAATACATTTTTAAAAACCTCATAATCATACTCAGGTATGTTGGCTTGATTTAAAATATATAAGTTCATTTGTAATTGAGCTAGCGCTGCTAATCTATTAATATCACTGGCATTTTGGTCAAGAATTTGCTGTCGTAATTGTACCGCCATATTTTCGGCATAGGCCGGTTCTGACTTTAAACGTAAGTCATAATCTTCTGGTAAATCAGCATAAAAGTCATATAAAGGGTTACTTTTACGCATTTTTTCGGCTTCTTGCTGATCTTTTTCATTGAGTACCGTAATTACCAGCTCTTTAAATTCGTCGTGATTGGTCGCTTCCTCAAATGCTGGGTTTTGCATTTGCAAATTAGCGAGTTGTAATTGTAAGGCGGTAATCTTTTTATTTAATAGATCGATAGATAGCTCGTTATAGTCGTTATTTAACGGAATGTTAGTGACCACTATTTCTGAACCATTTTGGTGTATAGCGTTTTGTTTTGCATGTGGGGTTACTACATGTTTTGCGAAAAAAGTACCGTAACATGATATAGCAATGGCAATTGTGGCGATAACAATTGCTACAGAGCCCTTATTGATAGGCATTAAAAATGTGCTCCAAAGATAAAACGCTAATTTACCCATTTTGGCGAAAAAGTTCTGTTAAAATATGTAGAAAGGCAGGTACAAAAATGAGTTTTTCAATGGCTTTGTGTAAGCTCCGGTTGCCCAGAGCTTAAAATGTACAGATTAATGTTTTTTCGCATACGCTTCGGCTTGCTGCCATACGCGTAGCATGTTGCCGCTGAGTATTTTTTTAATATCAGTGTTGCTGTAGCCTCGATCCATCAAACCCTGTACTAGGTTAGGATAGCTTGAAACATCTTTTAAGCCAGTTGGCAATGAATCACCCACACCGTCATAATCAGAGCCAATACCAACGTAATCGATACCAATTAGCTCAACGACATGATCGATATGGTCAAGCACTTGTGCAAGGCTTGCAAACGGGAATGGATTTTTAGCGCGATACGCCGCGTCAAAATCTTTACTTAATTTAGTGCCTTGTTTTTTCGCCGAGTCTTTTTTACTGTTTAGCTGATCATACCAACTACGGGAGCTGGCTGTGACAAAGCTTGAACCAAAATTAATCTGGATAACCCCGCCATTTTTTTTCAGTGCAAGTAGCATATCGTCATCCATGTTACGCTCAAAGCCCGGCGTATATTTTCGCAGCGACGAGTGTGAGGCAATTACAGGGGTTTTAGATAGCTCCATTACTTGGTAAAACGCATCATCTGAGATGTGCGATACGTCAATCAGCATACCGATATTGTTCATTTCAGTGACCAGCTTTTTACCAAATGGGCTCAAGCCTTTCCATTTACGGCGAATATCGTAAGATGAATCAGAAATATGGTTGCTTTGTGAATGGGCAAGAGTGATGTAGCGCACACCACGGTCAAAAAAGTGTTGTAAGTTTTTCATATCGCCTTCAATTGGCGAGCCATTTTCCATACCCATTGCCAGTGACATTTTGCCTTGCTTAAATTGCGTTTTAATATCAGAGGTAGAGCTTGCAATGGCAAATTTGTCTGGTGCACGCTGTGCAATCGCTTCCATGCTATCAATGAGTTGATTCGCTAGTTGGTAGCTTTTTCCTTTACCTTCAAATTCTAAATTAGCAGGAATATAAATCGACATAAACGGCGCATTTAAACCACCTTTAACGGCGCGAGGGTAGTCAAAATCACCGTCGTCAGTGGCTTTGGTTACATCTGCCCAGCTTTTGTGAATACGGTATGGAACATCAATGTGCGTATCGATTAAAATGGTTTCTTGTGTGAGCTTGATAGCTTTATCAGAGGGGGTAGTTGTATCTGCATTCACTTGGCTGCTAAGAGCTAGAGAAATAGCAACAACTATTGAGCTTAGTTTTATCATTTTTAATGGCTCTTGAAGTAAAAGAGCCATTGTGAAGTTTTATCGTGAGGCTGACAAGTTTACTCGTTAAACTGCTCTTCACTTTGTAGCGCCTTAAACTCGCTCTTAGAGATAATGGTGACTGATTCGTGTAGTTCAGAGAAGAACACCATCGCTTCGCCAGCGTTTAATTGCTGATTAACTTGCGCCACTTTTGCTTCAATACTAAATTCTTGTTCACCGTAGTCGGTGCCTTCACGTAAAACGTAACTTTCGATTAAGTTATAGAGTGTGTCTTTATCGAGTTGCTGGTGTGGAATGATCATAACTGCTCTTTTTTAACTACCTGATTGAAGTACTCAGGCACGATTTGCTCTAACCAGTAAACCGGTTTAAATGGGTTACTGCCCGTAATGAAACCAACATGGCCGCCTTTTTCTGAGATGCGTAGCGTAACATGTTCACTCACATCTTGCCTGCTCGGTACGGCTTTAATCGATAGCATTGGGTCGTCTTTAGCGTGCACAATTAACGTCGGTGTGGTTATGTGTTTTAAATAGGGCTTGGCACTAGCTTGTTGGTAATAATCCTCAGCACCAGAAAAACCATGCAAAGGAGCGGTTAGTTGGTCGTCAAATTGCCATAAATCATTAATTTCCATTAATTGCTTGGGTGTTAAATCGATTTGTTGCTCAATTTGTGGCAGTTTGCGTTGCATGGATTTCTTCATTCGGTCGAGCAAATATTTTTGATAAATTTTTGCTAGGCTCTTTCGTATTACTTGGCATGATGCCGACAACTCATAAGGAGCCGACACCACAGCTGCGCCATCAAGTCTGCACTGTTGGCCTTGTTCGCCTAAATATTTAGCAAGTACATTGCCACCGAGTGAAAAGCCAACTGCCAGTAACGGGCGATTTGGAAATTGTTGTTTAAGTTGTTTGATAAAAAAATCGAGATCGCCAGTTTCACCACTGTGGTACGCGCGAGGGAGGCGATTTACTTGCGTTGAGCAATTACGAAAATGCATTAAAACAACGCTAAACCCCTGCTTTTTTAGGACTTTCATCATACCTTTGGCATAAAAGCTGTTTATATTGCCCTCAAGGCCGTGCAGTACAATGGCCAGCGGTGCATCGTCATTTTTTGGTAACGACCAAGCAAGTTCTAAAAAATCACCATCTGGGGTATCAAGCAGCTCTAATTGATAACGCGTATTATGAAAAGGACGAAAAAAACGCGGCATAATGGTTTGCACATGACGATTACTCATCCACCACGCAGGCTTGAAATTTGTAAGCATTATTGACGACTACCTAGCTAATTGAAGTATAAGTGTAACAAATTTTTGGCAATAAAAAGCCCCTAATCAAATAACTTGATAGGGGCTTTGCGCGTCGTGCTTAATTCTAATTGGGGATATCTGCATCGTGTATTTTTTTCATAAAGAAATACACAAAGAAAAGGCATAAGCTGATTACTATTCCTAAAAAACCAAATGATAAAAATAGTACTGGGTCGCTAAAAAAATCTCTAAAGAATACGTCCATAACTTGCCTCCTGATGTCTATGGGTTAATCATAGGCTGGCTTAGCTGAGCTTGGTATGATCCAGATCAAGCTATTTTCCTAAGTTGATTAGCAGTGATACAGAAGTTGATTTGGATCAAGTCAGCTAGCGAGAGGAAAATTACAAGGTAATGAATTGCTGTAGGTCGTCATTTATGGCGACAATTTTTGCTGTAAGTCAGTTAAAGATCTTTTTGCACAAAGAGAACAGAATGAGAAGTAAATGAGGGGGAGTTAAAAATTGATTTGCAACAAAAGTAGGTTTCTTCAACAAAATATGACTACTGGTGGTAAGCGGCTTTAGCCATGAATTATTTCGTTATTAAAATTAACGCGCTAAAGCGCGACCTACATGAGAGCTTTTACAAATAGAGCTTTGTGTTACTTGGCGTGCTGCAAGGTGTTAGAGCAAAGCTATTAATTGTGGTTATTAACAACTGTTGTTGTTGCTTTTCCAGCTTTAACTCGGCGCTGAGCAGGTCTTTACGAATCGCAGCATAATCTGAAATCGTGGTTTGATTTGCTTTTAAATAAGCGCGTGTGGCACGCAAGGGTGTTAATACCTGTTGATCCAATTCACTAATGCATTGTTCAAGTTTGTTTAGCTGGGCTTTGTTGATGGTGAGATTGAGAGAATCTAAATAGTACAGCAGCAAGCATAGGTTAACGTTTTTACCTTGCTGGTTTTGATAACCTAACAGGCGTGCTTGCATGCCATCTTCGCTATAAAGCTGACATGCAAACTGCCAAAAATCATCGCTGTTAAGCAAGCTCATCAGCAAAGGCCTGTTCTTTTTCTTCCATTTCTTCAAGGGCCATAAGTAGCTCCTCTTCGATGTCATTTACTTTTGGCGTTAATGTCGCTTGTTTGGCGAGTAACTCTTTGAGTTTTGCTTTGTTGTCATCGTTATAAAGCTCGTTATCGCCAAGTGATTCTTCGATTTCAGCTAATTCGGCTGAGTGTTTATCGAGTTGTTTTTCAAGCTTTTCAATGTGTTTTTTAAGTGGTTGAACGGCTTTTCTAAACTCGGCTTCTAGGCGTTTTTGCTCTTTGCGATTTACTTGCGAGTTTGCTTTAGGCTCATCATCAGCTTGCGTGGCTTTAGCTGCTTCTTTGTTAGCATTGAGTAGCCATTGGTAGTATTCGTCTAAATCGTAGCCAAACTGGGTTACTTCACCGTTGTCGACTAAGTAATATTCGTCGGCAGTATTTTTTAGCATGTGACGATCGTGGGATACGGTTACCATTGCGCCTTCAAAGCCTTGTAATGCCATAACCAGTGCGTGACGCATTTCTAAGTCAAGGTGGTTGGTTGGCTCATCCAGTAGCAGTAAGTTAGGTTTTTGATAAACCAGCATAGCTAAAACTAGGCGGGCTTTTTCGCCACCAGAAAACGGTGCAACTGGCTCAAGGGCTTTATCACCTATAAAGGCAAAACCACCTAAAAAGTCACGTAGTGATTGCTCGCTTGCTTTTGGATTTAAACGCTGTAAATGAGTGACGGCGCTGGCTTTTAAATCTAGTGACTCCAGCTGATGCTGGGCGAAGTAACCTATATTTAAACCTTGATGTTGGAACACCTCACCAGCTTGCGGTTGTAACTCGCCAGAGAGCAACTTTATCAGGGTAGACTTACCTGCACCATTACGACCAAGTAAAGCAATACGGCTACCTGGCACTAAGTTGAGCTTTATACTGTGTAATATTGTCACATCACCATAGCCGGCTTGCGCTTTATCGAGCGTCATCAATGGGTTTGGTAATGCTGTAGGTTCCGCAAACTCAAAGTCAAAGGGGGAATCAGCGTGAGCGGGGGCGAGCTTTTCCATGCGTTCAAGGGCTTTAACACGACTTTGTGCTTGCTTAGCTTTACTTGCCTTTGCTTTAAAGCGGGTAATAAACTGCTCAAGGTGGGCAATTTGCTCTTGTTGTTTTTCAAACATCGCTTGGTGTTGCAACAAACGCTCAGCTTTTTGACGTTCAAACTGCGAGTAATTACCTTTGTAGACATTGATCAGCTGCTTATCAATGTGCCAAATTTGATCGACCACGGCATCCAGAAACTCACGGTCATGTGATATTAATACCAAGGTGCCTGTGTAAGCACGTAAAAAGCGTTCGAGCCAATACACGGCATCTAAATCTAAGTGGTTGGTTGGCTCATCCAGTAATAATAAATCAGCATCGCGAATAAGTGCTTGAGCTAAGTTTAAGCGCATACGCCAACCACCGGAAAAATCACTCACAGGGTTTTCGATTTGGTTATTGGCAAAACCTAAACCATGCAACAGTTCACCGGCTTTGGCTTCAATGCTGTAGCCTTTGATGTTTTCTAACTGGATATGAACTTTGGCTTGCGTGTCGCCATCGTTATTTTGTTCAGCTTCGCGCAGAGCAATACGTAATGCGTAATAATCTGGATGGCCTTGTAGTACATAGTCAATGGCACTTATTTCAAGTGCTGGGGTTTCTTGTTTTACCGAGGCAATCGACCAATCCTTTGGAATACTGCAATTACCCGCATCAAGCTGTAACTCAGATTTTAATAAGCTAAAAAGCGTCGATTTACCGCAACCATTTGCACCAACGAGGCCGACTTTGTGCTCTGGAAATAAGGTAGCCGATGCATCTTTAAGCAGTGCTTTACCGCCGCGGAGTAATTCAATTTCTGAGATCTGGATCATGTATTATGCGCTTTACTGTGCCTGTGTGAACTTGGCGCTATCATAGCACGGAAGCTGGGCTATATTTCAATTGCTAGCGTATCAACTGAACAGTTATTGGGTTAAAATGCGGCGAGTTTCTTTTCAAACTGTGAGAAAGCGTAGTGAAGCAGAAAAAACGATTTATTGCTGGAGCAACCTGCCCAGAGTGTAAAACAATGGATATGATGATGCTTTATAAAGAGCATGACGTAGAAAAAGTTGAGTGCATGCAGTGCGGCCATAAAATGGCGCAGCCAGAACAGGCAGTACAAGCATCAACACGCCAATTTGAGCAAGTAATCGGCGTGTTTAAACCGGGCGATTAAGCCGCGCTAATTAATAATGCGGCGGTGGTGGCTCTGGCATGTTTGACATCATCGACGGCGCTGATTGCGACTCTTTAATTTTTTCAGCCAGTAGCTCTGTTTGGCGTTTCATCTTCGCTAACAGCTGCTGGTGCACCTTAATTTCGTCATTTAAAATATCAATCGTTTCATCTTGAAAAGCGACTTTGGCTTCAAGTTCCATTAAGCGATGTTCAATTGTGTTCATTTTTATCTCGTCTAATAAAGCGCTCAGCGACTCCGCTGGAGCTTTCGGTTAACAACTTGGTATCGTTGTCAGTAAAAGCAACATCAAGCACCACCGCTGATTTAGGTCTGCTGCCTTCGCGCGGGGTGACATGCCAACTCTGAATTTTTTCACCCGTATCTAACTGCCATAAATCAACCAAGCGATTGGGTGAGCCGGTAGCAAGTAAGGTGCCTGCATCATTAAAGCGAACCGCAGTGAAAATTCTTTGTCGGGCAATATACGCCAGTTTACTAACAAGATCACCCGTTGTCAGCTGCCATACATGTGCCTGTGTCATACTGTCGGCGGTAAATGCATAGCGACCTTGTGGATCAAGGGCTACTTGAGTCACTCTGGTTGGGTGATTAAAGCGATGGATCACTTGCCCTGTTCGAGTATCCCAAAAATAGGCTACGTAGTCGTTAGAGCCGCTGAGGGCAAAATGTCCATTGGGGGATAAATCGACCGCGTTAATTTTTTCTTGATGACCAAGGAACTCTATGCGTCTACCGGTCTCTAATTCGAGATAAACAACCACGCCGTCGCTGCGACCGTATAAAACGCTGCGACCTTGGTTACTGATGGCGATATCTCGAATGGTGGCGGTTTTGATTTTGTAATAGCCGGTATTTTTTCCGCTAGCAATATCCCAAACAGCAAAGGTGGTTTTTTCTGCGGTGACAGCATGGCTATTGTCATACGCAATGGCGACAGTGTGAACTAGGCTATCTTGGGCTTGTTGCTGAAACCATTGGTATTTTAGCACTTGCTGTTGATTATCCCATAGGGCGACCCCATGGTGTATGGATGAGATCAGGCTGTATTTGCCATCATGAGATACTGCTGAGGCAAAGGAGCCTCTAGCTGCATGCTCATAGCTTGCAGTCGCTTGGTCTTTTTGTTCTGAGCAGGCAATTAGCAAGGTGCAGCACAGAAGATACAAAAAAGTACGAAATATCGACATATTACAGGTATTTCCCCTTAACTCTTAGTGATTGAGAGGTTAGACTAGGGCACGTTGAAGGCCAAGGTTGTTTATCTAATAACTTGAAAGTGCGCGGTAGCTTACAATCAGAAATTAGATAAGTAGCCTATCACGGGCCGTTAATCATTAACTAGTAATAATACAATAAATGACATCTGCAAAGTGTGTCGGAGATTTAAAATGAAAAAGACGATTAAATTGTCATTGATTGCAGCGTCAGTTTTTGCGCTAACAGCTTGTAATCAAGAAGCAAAACAAGAACAAGCAGCACCCGTTAAGCTAGATACTGAAGCACAACAACAAGCATACGGTATCGGTGCATCAGTTGGTAACTTTTTAAATAAAGATTTAGCTGATAAAAAAGAGTTAGGTATTGAGCTTGACCAAGCACTGCTTATTCGTGGTTTTGAAGATGCACTTGCTGGCGAAGCAAAACTTGACGAAGAAAAAATTCGTGAAGTATTAACTACACTTGATACATCTGTACGTACTAAGCAAGAAGCTCATGCGAAAGTTGAAGCTGAAAAAAGCAAAGCTGCAGGTGAAAAATACCTAGCTGATAATGCTGCAAAAGAAGGCGTTACAGTGACTGAATCAGGCCTTCAATATGAAGTGATCACTGAAGGTGATGGTGAAAAGCCAGTTGCTACAGATGTAGTTAAAGTACATTACAAAGGTACTTTATTAGACGGTACTGAATTTGACAGCTCTTATTCACGTAACGAACCAACAACTTTTCCTCTTAACCGCGTAATCGCTGGTTGGACTGAAGGTTTACAACTTATGCCAGTTGGCTCTAAGTACAAGTTCACCATTCCTGCTGAACTTGCTTACGGCGACCGTGACTTAGGTAAAATTCCAGCTAACTCAACACTTGTTTTTGAAGTAGAACTACTTGAAATTCAAAACGAAGAGCAAGCTGCTGCGGCAGAATAACTAGTTATTCTGGATTGAAAAGGGGCTCACTTGCCCCTTTTTTATTGTGTAAATTTTAGCTGAAGGCCGCCTCTTTCATAGTCAACGTGCCGGCATCCGCATTAATTTCAATTTGTGTGCCGACGGGTAAAATAAATTGTCGCTTAATATGGCCAATCATCGCACCGCGATAAGCGGGAATGCCCAGTGGCTTAATATAATCTGCAAAAATTTCATCAAGCGTTAATGAGCCATAACCTCGACCCGGTGTACAGTCGTTACAATCGCCAAATACAAAGCCGGCTATCTTATCCAGCGCCCCCATGAGTTTTAATGTGCTAAGCATGCGATCAATGCGATAAGGTGCTTCATCAATATCTTCTAAAAATAAAATCGCCCCGTCAAACTCAGGTAAATAAGTTGAGCCTGCTAAAGCGGTTAGTACGGTTAAATTACCTCCAATCAGTTGTCCTGTTGCTTTACCAGGAGTGATTGTTTGGGTCAGGTATTGGCTATTTACCAATTCGTCTTCGCCCTTAGGTAGGTTGCTAAAATGCATACGTGTTTGTTGCTCAAACATTTGCTGAAACTGCTTAACATGGAATCGGTTCCAGCTGCTTGATGCATTGGGGCCATGAAAACTAACAATGCCCGCTTTAGCAAGCAGTGCATTGTGTAATGCAGTTATGTCAGAGTAACCCATTAGCGGTTTGGCGTTAGCACGGATCATGGCATAGTCCAGTAATGGCAAGATACGCGCAGCCCCTGAGCCGCCTCGCAAGCAAAAAATAGCATCAACACTACTGTCGTTAAACAGCGCATTAAGATCGTCCGCACGCTGTGTATCTGTACCGGCAAGGTGGCCGCGTCTTGCCATAATATTAGGAGCTAACTTTGCTTTGTAACCAAGTGCTTCTATTACTTGCTTGGCTAAAATAATATCTTTTTGATTTGCAGTTGCCGCGGATGGACTGACTACGCCAATAGTCCCCTTTCTTGGTAGTGAGGTAGGTTTTTTCAAACTTAATACGTTGTAGTTTGATGAATTAGCGACTGCTTGCACGCTATTACCTGCGAGTAATCCAGCACTGAGAAGTGATACAGATTTTAAAAATGTACGTTTATTCATAGCGAGCCTTTGTTATTTTTATACACAATGGCTCTATCATTACATTATGGAAATATAAATTTCAATTATTTGGGGTGGTTTGGAATATTTAATTTTTATCGGTAAGGCAACAGGTAGAAAACAGACAAGGAGCAGAGCTCCTTGCTACAGCATAGTGGTGTTATTTAGGTATGATTAGAATACAAATTATCGATTAATTCATCTTCTAATTCAAAGCGCAGCTCAAGTGCTTCGCCTAGTTTTGATAAGTCATGATCAAAGTCATTGAGTAAATCTTCTTTATCTACTTCTGCATATTTATCATTAAAATCAAGAGCAGTATCGGTGGTTTCTGAAATTCGTGGATAAAGTTCATTGGCAAGTTTTTGACTACTAGGGCCTTTTTGTTCACATGCTTTGGCAATGTCGTCATACACCTCGAAGTGCCCAGCAGATAAGTAATCCATCAAGATTTGGCAAAAATTTTGGATCTGTAATTGATCTGGTAAAGCGTGGTCTTTTTGATCATACGGTGAAAAGCCAGCAATACGACAATATAAAACTAACAGCTCTTGACGTTCTGTAAGCCATTTATCGATAACGGTGTGGCTACCACCCCATTTTTGTTGAGCTTTTTCCAAACGCGTCAGCATTATCTTTCTCCTTAGCTGGGTTGGTTTCTTCTATAACAATGAAATATGCAGAAAAGATCAACACATTTTTTAAATAATTTAGTAATAAAAGGTTAATGTATTGATATATAGGTAGTTATTATTACTACTTTGCAATTGTTCTGGGCAAGAAAAAACCACCATAAATGGTGGTTTAATTTCTTTTCCATGACTTGTTAAAACAAGCTTTCTTATTGTTATGGGAAGATTTTTATTTTTGTTGTTATATAATTTTTATTGTTTTTATTGTTAACGCGGAACAAGTTATACCAAGCTTTTTGTAATGTTGCAAACATATTAATGAAAAATTTCAAATGTTATTTTTTGTTGCTTGAATTTTAAGCGTAAAATAAAACCATTGATCTGTATCATCGGCAAGTACATTGCAATAGAGCACGGTGCGATATGGTGATACAATCTGCGCAATTTCATAACAGCTTTAGGATCTCTTACGCATGAGCGAATTAAAAAACGACCGTTATTTACGTGCACTACAAAAACAACCTGTTGATGTAACTCCGGTATGGATGATGCGCCAAGCAGGGCGCTATTTACCAGAATACCGTGCCACACGTGCACAAGCGGGCGATTTTATGAGCTTGTGTAAAAATGCTGAGCTTGCTTGCGAAGTAACCCTGCAACCGTTGCGTCGTTACCCGCTAGATGCTGCTATTTTATTCAGCGACATTTTAACGATTCCAGATGCAATGGGCTTAGGCTTGTATTTTGAAACAGGTGAAGGTCCTAAGTTTGAGCGCCCTATTTCATCATTAGCTGATGTAAAAAAGATCCCAAAGCTTGATCCAACCGATGAGCTTGGCTATGTAATGAATGCAGTAAGCACCATTCGCCGTGAATTAAAAGGCGAAGTACCACTGATTGGTTTCTCTGGTTCACCTTGGACTTTAGCCACTTATATGGTTGAGGGCGGTAGTAGCAAAGTATTTGGCAAAATAAAAAAAATGGCGTTTGCAGAGCCGCAAACATTACATTTGTTACTTGATAAGTTAGCAGATTCAGTGATCGACTACCTAAATGCACAAATTAAAGCGGGTGCACAGTCGTTAATGGTGTTTGACTCATGGGGTGGGGTATTGAGCCCACGTGATTATAATGAGTTCTCTTTGCAGTATATGCACAAAATTGTTGATGGCTTAATTCGTGAATATGACGGCCGTAAAGTGCCTGTAACGCTGTTTACTAAAAATGGTGGCCAATGGATAGAAGCAATCGCAGCAACAGGTTGTGACGCCGTAGGTCTTGATTGGACTATCAACATTGGTGATGCTAAACGTCGTGTTGGCGATAAAGTGGCATTACAAGGTAATATGGATCCATCAATGCTGCATGGTACACCTGATCGCATTCGCCAAGAAGTAGCAACAATACTTGAAGACTTTGGTACCGGTGATGGCCATGTATTTAACTTAGGCCATGGTATTACGCCAGATGTAGACCCTGAACATGCCGGCGTATTTATCAATGCCGTACATGAGTTAAGTGCGCAATATCATAAATAATAACCGTTAGAATAACGAGCCACTCGTTATTTACGTAGTAAAAAGCCCGCTAATGTTAGCGGGCTTTTTGTTGTCTTTTAAACGCTTTTAAATATGGGTTACTTAAATAAGCGGTTCAAACCATTTAACGCAGCAACACGGTAGGCCTCAGCCATGGTTGGGTAGTTAAACGTGGTATTTACAAAGTAATCAATGTTATTGCCGCCATTCTTTTGTTCCATAATGGCTTGGCCGATGTGCACAATTTCAGAGGCGCGCTCACCAAAGCAATGGACACCCAATACTTCTTTCGTTTCGGTATGAAATAATATTTTTAAGCTACCCACTTCAGTACCGGCAATTTGCGCTCGTGCTAAATGCTTAAATTGCGCACGGCCTACTTCGTACGGTATTTTAGCCGCAGTAAGCTGTTGTTCGGTTTTACCGACAGAACTCATTTCAGGAATGGTATAAATGCCTGCCGGAATATCAATAATTAGTTTTTCATCGCAATTGCCACAAGCTATGGCATCGGCGGCAATTCTACCTTGGTCAAATGCAGCACTGGCAAGGCTTGGGTAGCCAATAACATCACCCACGGCATAAATGTTATCAACCTCTGTTTGGTAGGTTTCATTGACTTTTAACTGGCCACGACCATCTGCTTTTAAGCCTACAGCTTCAAGGTTTAAACCGTCAGTGTTACCGGTGCGACCATTAGCAAATAAAATACAGTCTGCTTTGACGCGTTTACCTGATTTTAAATGCATCACTACACAATCGTCGCGAGTTTCAACGCGATCAAATTCTTCGTTATGGCGAATAACAATGCCGCTATTCCAAAAGTGATAACTTAGGGCATCTGATATTTCAGCATCCATAAATGCCAACAAGCGGTCACGGGTATTCACTAAATCAACCTTCGCCCCTAACCCTTTAAAGATTGATGCGTATTCACAACCGATAACCCCAGCACCATAAATTAATACGCGGTGAGGGTCATGTTCTAGCCCTAAAATAGTATCGCTGTCGTAAATGCGCGAATGGGTAAAGTCTACTTCTGGTGGACGATATGGGCGAGAACCTGTTGCAATAACAATTGTTTTAGCTGTTAATCGTTCAGTCGAACCATCATTACGCGTAATTTCAATTGTGTTTTTATCTACAAAGCTAGCATCACCTTGAAATAGGTGGATCCGGTTACGATCGTAAAAACTGCTGCGCAGATTTGACTGCTTAGAAATCACTGAACTGGCGTGGCGCAGAATATCAGGGAATGTTAAGCGACTAGGGCGTTCGCCGATATTAAATAATGGGTTTGCTTTATATTCGATATAGCGGCTCACAGAATGACGTAGCGCTTTTGAAGGAATAGTACCCCAATGTACACAACCGCCACCAACACCTTCTTGGCGTTCAATAACGGCTACTTTCTTGTTGCTTTTAGATAGGTTCATGGCGGTACCTTCACCGCCAGGACCTGTGCCTATAATAATCGCATCATATTGAAACGATTGTTGCTCTTTCTTTACTTGTTGTTTGGCCACAGCCACTCCTACATTAACTAAAAGAGGCTTTTAATAACCTCGCATTTAGTGCAAGCCATGCCTGTTTTTGATTTTCCCAGGCAGCTTCCAACTCATGATATTGTGCCATTAAAGCCGATTTTTCGCATTGTTGCAGCATGTTATTCTTTTTAACTTCTAATACTTGCTTTTTTAGTGCACAAAAGTGTTGTAGCTTTTTTAGCAATAAATCGTACTCTTGCTGCAATAATGTAAGCTTATCTTGCGCTAAAGGCAATTTAGCTAAACGGTTTTGTGTTTTGTTCATTAACGTTTCGGCTTTGGCTTTTTCGATACGTTCAACTGGTGTACGTTTTAATTTCTTTGCCAATCCAACACTGGCAAAGGCGCGGATCATCCATTTTGTTGGATCATAATGAAACCATTTAATGCCATTTCGATAGTCGCTGGCAAAAATATGGTGGAAATTATGATAACCTTCACCGTAAGTAAACAGAGCCAAAAAGCCGTTATCTCGTGCTGTATTTTTCTCAGTGTAAGGGCGTGACCCCCAAATGTGCGCAACTGAATTAATAAAAAAGGTAAAGTGTTGGCTTAATACTAAACGTAACAACCCTGCTAATAATAGCATACCAATTACATCGCCTATCATTAAACCTAGTAACAGGGGAATACCAATATTAGTTGCCAGAACTAGTTTCATATAATGACGATGCTGCCACATCACTACTTTATTGCGTTGTAAGTCACGGCAGTTAGAGTAATCACCATAGCTGTCGCCTTGGTAGTCACGTAGCATCCACCCTATATGGCTATACCAAAAACCGTTGGTTGCGGCGTAAGGGTCTTTTACTGGATCATCAACCTGACCATGATGAACACGGTGATCACTACTCCAATGTAACGCGCTATTTTGTAGTGCAAAGGCACCGCCTAAAGCGAAGATAAATTCAATAATTGGGTGAGCATCATAAGTTTTATGTGCCCAAAGGCGATGATAGCCAGCGGTAATCGACATACCAGCATAAAACATACACGCAACGAAGGCGATCCAATGCGCACTGCTAAAGCCACTGGTAAATCCATACCAAGGAACTAAGATGGCGGCTGCCAAAAAGGTAATACTGAAAAATAGGACGTTAGTCCAGATAATAGGTGGTTTTTTCATCTTAAAAAATCTGAGCGTACACTTGTAAGCTAAAATAATATTTCATTCTCTTGCCGTCAAGTATTAGACTGGGGAATTAAGATAAAAATCACCATAAATTGATTTTAATTAAATCAGGAGTAGTTTATGTCGGGTGTTCGCGCGCAACAGAAACAAAAAACACGACAAGCTCTAATTGAGGCGGCATTTAATCAACTTAGTGCTGATCATAGCTTTTCGAACCTCAGTTTACGTGAAGTAGCTCGTGAAGCGGGGATTGCGCCTACCTCGTTTTACCGCCATTTTAAAGACATGAATGAACTGGGCTTAACGATGGTTGACGAGGCGGGTTTAACGCTGCGTCAGCTAATGCGTCAAGCTCGTCGCCGCATAGCCAGTGGCGGTAGTGTTATTACTACTTCTGTGGTTACTTTTATGGAGTTTATTGATAATTCGAGCAATCAATTTAGGCTACTGCTGCGTGAGCGATCTGGCACTTCTAAAGCGTTTCGCGCCGCTGTAGCTCGTGAAATAAAGCATTTTATTTTAGAACTTGCACATTATCTTGAAAGTGAAACACCGTGTAATGCAAGCCAAGCGTATATTCAAGCAGAGGCTATGGTAACGTTAGTGTTTAACGCTGGCGCCGAAGCCCTTGATATTGAAGGTCAGCAACGTGATGAACTGGTTGAGCGCGTTATATGGCAATTACGTTATATTACTCGTGGTGCAAGTAATTATGTAAGAGAGAATAAAACCGATAGCGCATAATCAGTATAAATGCTTGTAGATTTTTTGTTCCTATTTCTTTATTATTGGCAACTACATTTGTACCTAGTTAATTAAAGCTAGGTAATAAAGAAAGCGAGGACGCACATGCTCACCAAGGACGCGGTGAACTTTCAACATGCCCATATTTTTGATGAAGTAAAAGACGAAGTAATGACACCTGATGTCACATTTACTTATGTCAGGCGCGCTGAATTCTTTTCATTACCAAAAAAACTACAACGGCTTATCCAAGATAATCAGTATGGTGTAATCGATAAACGTCAAGCCGCACGGCTTCGTGATGATCCCCGCAGCCAATTTTGGATAAATGAAAAAACATGGCGAAAAGTCAGTTACAACAGCTATAAAAACACCGCGCACGGGTTAGCTTTTTATCCAAAAGAGCCCGTGAATACCACGACTTTTTCCTCATCTGGCGGAGCTAATGCTGCACCTGATTATTCAGCATCAGAGCACTTTTTAACTGGCGCTCAACAAACAGATTTTTTAGCAAACCCAGCACTGCTTAATAGCCAGTATGGCGAAGGGCAAGCAAAATATATTGCCCAATCAATGCAGCAACATAGCCGCACTTCAAAGCCAACCGTAGTTGAAATTCATTTGCCCGCAGTGTGTATATACAAACCCGTTTTACAAAGTACGGTGCAGTTAAAAGCATCGCATCAAGTTAGGCAAAGTTTTTCTACCCATCTTTTACAAGCAAGTGAAACTGTAGAGCAACTTGCCCAGCAATATACCGGCTATAAAAATGCTAACTTAATTTACGACTACAACTTAGGTTTTAGCAGTCGTAAACCTGCAACCTCAGGCACCAGTTTACGAGTACCTGATGGCTGGAAACTTAATATTGAAGGCTCAAGTAGCAACAGTCGCACTGTGGTTATTAAATGGCAAGGGCCAACTAACGGGCAAGTAACCTTGCAACTCGATAAAAAGCGCCCAGATGAAGTATCGTTTTGGCAGCATTATTTTTCTGTAAAACCAGGTGTTTATACCGTGGTTGTTACTGCCAGTGGTGCAGTAGACACCACCACGTTTACAGTTGAGCAGCCGACATTAGCGTATGAAATCGAATTGCTTGACGAAGCCGGCGCACCGCAAGCCAACATGGGCTATAAAATTCGCCTGCGTAATGGCCACGTTATCACCGGCCAGCTCGATCAAAATGGCTACGCCAATGTGTCAGGTCCTGACTTTGAAAACGCCAAAGTGAGTTTTTTTGAACTTGCCGATCATGACTGGTCTGTAGGTCATATCACCTAACAGCGGTTTATATTTAGATATAAGGATATATCAATGGTACACCAACACACCGTTGCGCAAGGCGAAACATTGTTACGCATAGCACGTCAATATGGTTATAAAACCTCAACCGCCTTGTATAACCACCCTAGTAATGCTGAATTTAAAGCACTACGCCCTGATCCTAATTTAATTTTTCCGGGTGACATTATCAAGATCCCGCAAAAAACCGAAAAATTCATGCCGCTAAAAACAGGTAGTAAAAACACTTTTGTGGTTCGCGATGAAAAGGAATATTTTCGCCTAAAAGTAGCGTATGACGATGGCGAGGATATTGCGGGTAAACGTGTCGTGCTTAATATTGGCAGCCAAACAATCGATACCGTATTGCAAAGTGATGGGCTTATCGAAGTAGAGCTTAATAATAATGACGCACTTACTGGCAGCGTCGATTTATATTTAAAAGCAGGCGACACCACACCAACTAAAAGCTTTGCGGTACAAATAGGCAACCTAGATCCAATCGACACGCTTTCTGGCGTGCAGGGACGTTGTAATATGTTGGGGTTTAATTGCGGTAAAGTTGATGGCGTCATGGGGGAGAAAACACGCATTGGGGTAAAAGAATTTCAGTACCAACATGAGCTAGAAGTTGATGGTATTCCTGGCCCTAAAACTAAAGCAAAATTACAACAAGTATTTGGGAGTTAGTATGAGTACCCCGCATAGTATGCCAATGGTAGTTAACAATACAAATCTGTTAACGATTGTGAAACCCGCTTTTGTATTTTTGTATCAAGTCGATACAAATACAAAAAATTACGCAAAAGAACAACTTGTGCTGGTAAATAATCAACATAACTGGCAGCAAATAAAACCCATATCACGTGTAATACCTGAGGGGGACTGGGTTCGTATAGAATTTACCGACATCCCCCAAAGTGGCAATTTCGATTTAATACAAGACCCAAACGACGGTCAGCCTACTTACTATATATTTGATAACGTGCCATTCAGCGAGCTTAACAAGCAAACGCCAAAAACTGTAACAATGGCAGAAATAACAGAAGAGTAAGTGCATTCATTTTGTCTTCATTATAAAAAGTTTTAAATAATGAGTTTGTTTACAGTAACCCAATAAATGGGCTCATTCAGTAAAAGGATAGTTTTTGATGTTTTTTAAAAAATACAGCATGTTCTGCGTGTTCTCTCTTTGTGCCAGCTTGGTACTAAGCGGTTGCTCGGAGCCGTCATCACAGGGTTCTGAGCAAGTAGAGATTGACCTTGCTAAATACCCATGGGCAGAGGAGCATAAAAACCACCCTGAGTGGCCAATGGAAATACGTGAAGAGGTGTATGGTGATGCTGATACATTTTCAACCCCGCGGTTAATGTTTTGGAGTAAATACAAATACAGTGAGGTACGCACGCTGTGGTCATCTCGTTTAGATGGCTCAGACAGGCGCCGCATAATTCCTGAAGAAATTTTTACCCAACTGGAGCCTGCGGGGTTGCATCCGCCAGCACGCTCACCAGATAACCGCTATATCGCTATTTCGGGTTATATAAATGATAGAGCAACTCGTCAGCTGTACGACACTAAAGAGCAAAAGTTGATTACCATGTCAGGTGGTGGTGGTTACCCGTGGTTTAACTGGACCTCAGACAGTAAAAATGTGATTTTTTACTCAGACGGCAAAAACTTTAATTACCATGTTCCAACAGGCGAGCTAACCCCGCGGCCGCAAATTCACCACAGTGGCGCTGCTTTTTTACTTCCGGGAGATAAAGAGTTTTTAGCGGTAAAGCACGATGGTTTTTGGATTCACTCGTTTGATGGCGAGATAGTACGCAAAGTTAATTTTGGTTTCCCAAAAGCGTGGGAAATGAAAAACCACCGTATTTCACCCGATGGTAAGTATTTAGCGTTTATGACGCATGGCAGAGAAGATTTTCATTTTCATTGGGTGAATATTGCCAACCCTGAAATAGAGCACTCAGAAAAAGGGGAGGGTGGTGGTGTGATATTTTCATTGGATGAAAATGTCACACTTAAGTTTGGTTTTAACCCGATGGGCGAGGTTGATGAGCTTGGTAAGCCTGTTACTTATAGCATTATCACTAGAACCAATATTTTAACGGGAGAGAAACGCATTACGCGTACTAAAGAAATGAATATTTGGGGGCTTAACGTTTTAGCACCTATCGCTATTACCAACCAAAAAGCACAGAGTAACTAATTATGCATGACATGAGCAAAGGAAGTGCCAGCCCAATAGTGTATTTATTAACTGGTTATGTTGAAAATAATAAACCGGTGGGTAAGTTAACGCCGGTAGCAAACCGAATTGTTATTGCTGAACAGCCAAAGTCAGCCACTTATGATACAAAAAAGCCTGTTGTATTAAAAACAAATAGCGCGGGTATTCTATCAACGGTTAACAATGAGTCTTTAGAGACGCGTCAGCCGTTTCATGCCTACACGGCTAATAATAATCAACGACCTATTATTATTCCGCCAATGGAGACCATTGGCCTCATTGCTAATAATAATCCTAGTGGATGGGCTAAAGAATTTGTTGATAATTTAAAAAATTACAGTAGCACAAATACACCGTTATTAGAGTTACAAACAGTCCCCATTACCAATTTAAAACAGCCTACAGAAAATAGCGAAGATGACACTTACAATAAATGGTATGAAAAAGAAATAATTCAAAAAAACGTACAAAGTATCCAAGCTTATATACTGGCAAAAACCCGAGCAGTAATTTTAAGTATTAATCCAAACATCCCGCTTCTTTCTCCGGGTGAAAATATTGTTTTGTCGTCGCCTATAGGTAGAGATATACCAGCTACCTTCGACACAGAAACTAAATTAGCGGTGATAACCGGTACTAACAAGAAGTTACCCAAAGGGTTGTATAGGGTAAAAATAAGGCTTCAGCGGAACATCTATGAAGCCAATATTGCAAGCTGGTGCGCCAAATCGGTTAAGTATGACGGTACTTATTATTATGAACTTGCCGAAATGGTGCGCTTTGATATAAAAAATGAAGCCGGTGAGTTTGATGTGATTAACTGCGATCCGCTTTCGGTGGAAGAGGCAATAATAAAGCAGTTCCCGCGTTTTTATAGCCACTTAATTAGTTATGCCAAAGATTTAAAAACAGAACATGCCACGTATGACCCTAAAAACATCAGTGTAAAAGATGAAAACGGTAATGAAGTTGGCCGCGCTAAAGTCAGCGATGAGCCCATTAAAATGGCTAGCGGCTATGAAAGCTTTTGCCATGGTTGGGCGGTGGCTAAAGGCCGAGCACAACTCGCCGCCGGGCTAATCAATACTGATATAACCGCCAGTGCCAGTAACGGCAATTTTACCACTAATGGTAAATTTGTATTAGGCAGTAAAATTGCCAAAGCAATTCATACGCATTTAAATGAAACAGCAGATAAAACCATTCAAGCCACCCTTGATTCTGTATTTGCGATGCAAGAAGGACAAGATGCTTGGCAAAAGCTACGCAGTGCCCGCGCAGGCTTTACCACAGATGATTGGAAAGATGCGCTTGCAAAAAACTTGTGGCGCTTGCCTGATAATACACCTGCGCAAATGAGGGAGTACAGCGGTACTATATCTGGGCGTATTGGTATTCCTAAAGTAGCAATGGATGCAACAGGTAATGCGTTAAATATAGCTGATCTAGCGACTAACATTGTTGCGCTCGGGCAAGCTACAGTACAACAAATTGGCACTAACATCCCTAATTTAGCGCAATCTAAGCAACATTATAAAACCGTTTCACAAGATTACTTTGAGCATTTAAGCGCTAAAGAAATAGTAAAAGACGTGGTAATTAAAGCTCAGTTTGCACTTAATAGTGAGCAGGTAACCGATGAATACCGTGATACTATTTTGCAGCAAAGTGAAGCGGTTTTAAAAGCGTTTGAGTTAAACGCATCTCTTAAAATTATAGTGGCAGGCCATACCTGCGATCTGGGTCATTACGATTATAATATGGCGCTATCTGAGCGACGAGCCGATGCTGTTAAAAATGTTTTAGTAACTCAAGCAGGTATTGATGAAGCGCGCATTGAAGTGCAAGGTCTGGGTTATACTCAGCCACTTGTAAATAATAAAGACGAAGCCAGCCGAGCGCAAAATCGCCGTGTACATATTGCCGCTTATGCTATTAGCCAGCTCTCTGTTTGCCCATCACGCGAAGGTATGGATAGCTTAGAGCGCTTTCGTAATTTAACTGTGGTTAACGACATAAAAGTAGGTGAAACGGTTGATGCCATGGCGTGGCAAATGATCAACATTGCTTTGGGTGTGATGGCATTTATTCCGGCAACAGCACCCATTGCGGCGGCGGTGGCAGTTATAAAAGCAGGTGGTGCTATAGCTACATCAGCTGCTAATTTAATGGATGAAGTACTGCTCGATAATACCTGTAAAAAGTACTATGCCGAAATTCAAAGAGATAAACGCCTAGGCCAAGAATGTGCGGCTAACCAAGGGATGATGCATGAGCTGCTTAATGAATTTAAAGACAGCGAAAGCACAGAACAAAGTACGCAGTGGGCTGCGCAATTTAGACTGCGCTCAGAGGCAATCTCGGGCCTGATGGGCTTGTTATTAAGAGCACAGCGTGAAGGGGATAAAAGCGAGTACTACACCAATCTAGAGCGCTATAAAGTAAAACAATACATAGAAAACTTTTTATTAGGTGATAGCTGGGCGCTTCCTAATTTACCCGGTGCGTCTATTCGAATGGATACGTTTTGGGTGTTTTTGATCGACAGTATCGCAGATCAAAAGCAAAACGTAGGCAATGATAAAAAAGCGCTCTATGGATTCAATGACAATTACAGTCTGTTAGATAAAGCCGCACGTAAAGCTGTGGTAGAAGATCCTCAAAATGCACTTTATGTACATTCGCAGTCTAACCCATATGGCTTTTATATGATGACGGTGCCAAAACTCGCGCGTGAACATAACTATATTACCGCTGAATTTCAAAACTACTTCCCTATTCATACCTTTGGCACCCAAGAAAAAGCAGGCAGTAAATACTTAGAAAGCTTTGCAAACACCTTTGAGCCGGTATTTTCTGACTATGGTGAGGCAAGTTATCATCACAGCGCCATATATTATCAAGACCAAACATCAAAAAAATGGTTGCCAATTATTGCTAACAAACTAAAGCGCTTAACGCCATTCACACCTATTCGTGTTTTAGTGGTGTTTAACGATACGATGACCGCTATTGCCCCTATTACCTTGAAAGTAACGCGCTGTGATGGGGTAAATAACGAGCTTGCTTATAAAGAGTTGGTAAGGCCACTTGTTGAGTCTGAGCTATTAGAAAGCGAAAAGCACTTTGCAGGAAAGTTTGGCTGTGTGTTTACGCCGTTTTTTCAGCTAGGGCCAAAAACATATTTGGGTACTAAACCCATGGTGCATAAAGAAGCTTTTTACCCATTTATGCATGACTCTGCACTTGAATATTATCGAGCTAAAAACTTTGCTGACATGCGTTATTACATTAGTGCCCAAGTTGGCAGTAGTCGTGAAGTAGTATTGCCGTTAATGGGTGAGCGAGAAGAGAATAACGATGAAATGATTTTTGACTCCGGCTATTTAAATATTCTTAATGGGCTTGGTATAAAAAATAAATATATAGCTACCGACTTTTATGTAGATTTAAATACAGAACGTGATGGTGGCAATGAAGAGTCACTACTAATAAAAGATTTTTTAACCAGTAAAAGTTCTAGTTTTGTTCGTCCTGAACTTTTTGCCGGGGAAAAAAGTGTTCGAATATTGGTGCGTTTTGGTGGTGAAGGGAAGCCTTATTTAATAACCAGTAAAATACAAAGGCAAGGACACTCAATCCGTTTATTTGAAAGCCAATTTGATGCAGCACAAAGTTTAGGATTTAAAGTACGCCAGTTTGGTGATGGCATTATTTTTGATGACTTTGACTGGAATACCAAAGTAGACATTATGGTCGTTGCTACCTGTACAAAACTTGAATCAGAAAACTATACAAAAACACTGATAGGTTTGAATTGGCGCAGTGTGCCATGTGAATTAACTCTACAACAAACCATTGGCATTAATGATGTGGGCCCTACTTATAAATCAAGACTCTATTATTTAGGTAAGGCGACTCGTAATGCAAATAAAGGCTACAACCAAGCTTTAAATAGATGGGAAGATGATAACTATCAATTTGATGACTCAACAGGTGCAAAGTTTAGAGAATACCGAGAGTTTGTTGAGCTACTTAATAAGGCTGGGCACAGTAATGACAGAGGCATGCAAGGTCGAGCGCTTCTGAATTGGCATGATCGCAGCGCTAAAGCGTTTGCCGGTGAAGAGCAGGTTTTTGTTTTTGCAGCGAACTTTAGCTTAAAGTATGAGTCGCCAAAGCGTGTTGAAGTAAACGGCTTAAGGCCTTTTGGTGAGATATTTACAAACCAATTTAGTGATATATATACCAGCGAGGAAGACAGGGTGTATAACATGGAGTTAGGCGTTGCTAGCTTTAATTCTGCGGGTAATTCTGGTTTTAACTTTAATGATATAGGCTCAATGACTGATAAAACCAGCAACCATGGTTTGCAGTTAAAGTTACCACTGCCTAACCCTACAAATAGCGATTTGCCTTGGGGGAAAACATTACCAGAAGCTGATTTAAAAGAGTTAGCTGCCAAGCTAAATGGCGAGCATTCAACCCCATCGCAAAAAGAAGTGTATAAACGCTTGTCAGAGGAAGGGTTAACTGAAGGTGAAGTAAAGCAGTGGTTTATTGAAGATGCGACAAAGTCGAAAGTAAAACCATTAGGGGCTTTTAAAAACGAATAAAGCGATATTGTAGTGATGCAAGGTCGCGGTTGCACATTACACGAACTTCGTTCAAAGCAAACACTATAGCGGGAGAATAAATAACTACTATAGCAGGCCGCTTTAATAAAAGTTGAGCATGTAGTGGCAATTAAAATAGAAAACTTATCTAAGCAGGATCTACCATAAAGCCAAGTATCTTATCGGCACCTTGAGTTTATTGTGGATTTTATATCTCGACTTTTGTGTTTTTAAGGTTTTTTATTTCTTTGATTGTGCTTTTTTATTATTTTAAAGGTGAGATTATGCTTGCAAGCAGTGTTTTGAAGTGTTAAAAATAGGGCTCACTGAACACACACATTTAGTAAAGATGATGCAAAATACACGTTTAATTACATTAAAACTAAACCTCTTACTGCTAGCGCACGTGAGCGGGGATTAGTGTATTTGCATTAAGTAAACACAAAAAACCCCGCAATATGCGGGGTTTTTTTTATCTCGCAATCAGGGTAGCTGAGAATTAAGGGCAGATTATGCAAGATCAAGATAAAGTATGGATTTTTGACACCACCTTACGTGACGGTGAGCAGGCGCTTAAAGCAAGCCTGACTGAAGAAGATAAAATCCAACTGGCGCATACCATTAGCCGCCTAAATGTGGATGTAATGGAAGTTGGCTTTCCGGTTTCAAGCCCTGCTGACTTTCGTTCAGTGCAACGTATTGCTACAGAAGTTAAAGGGCCAATTATTTGTGGTTTAGCACGTGCTGTTGCTAAAGATATCGAAGCTTGCGGTGAAGCCCTGCGTACAGCTCAACAAAGTCGTATTCATACATTTATTGCTACGAGTCCTTTGCATTTAGAACATAAATTACGCATGAGTTTAGATGACGCCACAGCCATGGCGGTTAAATCAATTAAACTTGCGCGTAACTATACTGATGATGTGGAGTTTTCATGTGAAGATGCTGGTCGAACGCCGCATTGGGATTTATGTAAAATAGTTGAGCAGGCAATTAATGCTGGCGCATCTACTATCAATTTACCAGATACAGTTGGCTATGTAACACCAGATGAATATGCGGCGATGATCCGTCATTTGATGAATAACGTGCCAAATATCGATAAAGCGCGTTTAAGTGTGCATTGCCATAATGATTTAGGTTTAGCGGTTGCTAATTCAATTGCTGCAGTACAAGCCGGAGCACGGCAAATCGAATGTACGATCAATGGCATTGGTGAGCGTGCGGGTAATTGTTCGCTTGAAGAAGTGGCGATGATCATGCAAATGCGTCAAGACCACTTAAAAGTGCATACTGATATTCGTAGTGAAGAAATTTACCGTGCGTCTCGCCAAGTGGCAAAAATTTGTAATATGCCGGTGCAGCCAAATAAAGCCATTGTCGGCGAGAATGCGTTTGCTCACAGTTCTGGCATTCACCAAGACGGCGTATTAAAAGCGCAAAATACCTATGAGATTATGTCGCCAGAAAGTGTCGGCGTGCCAAATAACCAACTAAACATGACCTCTCGTTCAGGGCGTCATGTTATTGAGCACCGCCTTGAAGAATTAGGCTATCAAAAGTCTGATTATGATATGGATAGCCTATATGAAAGCTTCTTAACCCTTGCCGATCAAAAAGGCACAGTGTATGACTATGATCTTGAAGCGATGATTTATTTTAATCAAATCAGTGATAAAGATGATAAATACCAATTAGAGTTTGTTAACTCAACATCTAACTCGCAATCAGTAGCAAGCTCTACAATCGGTATGACGATTAATGGTGAGTCTAAGCAAGAAGCGGCTACCGGTAATGGCCCTGTAGAAGCGTCATTCTTAGCGATTGAGCGTTTAACAGGCATGGCTGTTGAAATGATTGAGTTTAACCTAGAGGCCACCGGTGAAGGCGCCAGCTCTCTAGGGGAGGTAAATATAATCGCTAAATATGATGGTCGCCCTTATCACGGTGCAGGTATCGCAGCGGATGTGGTTGAAGCGTCAGTGCGCGCTATGATCCGCGTTTATAACTTAATTTATCGCGCACAAAAAGTGTCTGATTTAAAACAACAAAGGAAAGCAGGATGAGTCAATCAAATTACAGCGTTGCAGTATTAGCAGGCGACGGTATCGGCCCAGAAGTAATGGCAGCAGCAGAGCAAGTATTGGATGCTGTGAGCAGTAAATTTGGTTTTACTTTAACTCGTCATCATCATGCTATTGGTGGTGCTGCGATTGATCAATTTGGTAAAGCGTTACCTGATCAAACTCTAGCTGCCTGCGAAAGTGCTGATGCGATTTTATTTGGTTCAGTGGGCGGCCCTAAATGGGAGCACCTACCTGCCAATGAACAACCTGAGCGTGCTTCACTGTTACCGCTGCGTAAACACTTTGGCTTGTTTTGTAACTTACGCCCAGCGCAACTGTTACCAGCGCTAAGTGCTGCATCACCGCTGCGCGCTGATATTAGTGCACAAGGCTTTGATATTTTATGTGTGCGTGAGCTGACCGGTGGTATTTATTTTGGTGAAAAAGGCCGCAGTGGCGAAGGTGCTGAGGAATCGGCATTCGATACGCAAACTTATTCACGCAAGGAAATTGAACGTATCGCTCGTTTCGCTTTTGAAGCAGCAAAATTACGTAATAATCATGTAACCTCAGTTGATAAAGCGAATGTACTTGCTTCGAGCGTGTTATGGCGCGAAGTGGTTACAGAGGTAAGTAAGGACTATCCAGAAGTAAGCCTAGATTATATTTACGTTGATAACGCAGCAATGCAGTTAGTTAAGCAGCCAAGCCAGTTTGATGTGTTACTGTGTGATAACTTATTTGGTGATATTTTATCAGATGAATGCGCAATGATCACAGGCTCTATGGGCTTATTACCGTCAGCTAGCTTAAACCAATCAGGTTTTGGTATGTATGAACCAGCGGGTGGTTCAGCACCTGATATTGCTGGTAAAGGGGTCGCTAACCCTATTGCGCAAATTTTAAGTGCGGCGTTAATGTTACGTTATTCACTAGGCCAAGATGAAGCCGCGCGCAGCATCGAAAAAGCCGTTGCCGAAGCGGTTGAAGCTGGTGTAGGCACGCCAGATATCTATCCAAATGCGGGTTATACCACGCAGGATGTTGCCGCAGCGATTGTTGCTCGCATATAAAGCGAGCGGCTATTTAAACAATTATTCACTCGCTGCACCGTCACGCGGCGAGTCAAACTGATTAGGGGATCAGCAAGTGGCTCAAACGTTATACGATAAAATCTGGCAAGCACATGTTGTAGCTAGTATTAATGAGCAAACCGACTTACTTTATATTGACCGTCATTTAGTGCACGAAGTGACATCACCGCAAGCATTCGCAGGCCTTCGTGAGAAAAACCGTAAAGTACGTTGCCCAGAGAAAACCATTGCGACTATGGATCATAATGTCTCGACCAAAAGTCGTTCATTAGATGCTGCCAGTGAAGTATCTAAAAACCAATTAATGGCGCTTGATGCCAACTGTAAAGAGTTTGGCATTGTACTTTATGATTTAAATTCAATTAACCAAGGTATCGTGCATGTAATGGGGCCTGAGCAAGGGATCACCTTACCAGGTACGACGATAGTATGCGGTGATAGCCATACGTCAACCCATGGTGCATTTGGTGCACTTGCCCACGGCATTGGTACTTCTGAGGTTGAGCACGTCTTAGCAACGCAAACCTTGCAACAGAAAAAAGCCAAGTCGTTAAAAATCCAAATTAATGGCGTACTGCGTCCAACTGTTACGGCTAAAGATTTGATCATGGCGGTGATTGGCAAGCTAGGCACTGCCGGTGGTACGGGTTATGTTGCAGAATTTTGTGGTGAAGGCATTGAAGCGCTGTCAATGGAAGCGCGCATGACACTATGTAACATGAGTATTGAAATGGGCGCTAAAGCGGGTTTAATCGCTTCAGATCAAATTACTTATGATTACTTGAAAGGCCGTCCATTTGCTCCACAAGGTGATGATTTTGAAGCAGCAGTTGCTTATTGGGAAACTCTAAAAACGGACGAAGGCGCACAGTTTGACTTAGAAGTTGAGCTTGAAGCAAGCAGCATCCAGCCACAAATTACTTGGGGCACCAGCCCTGAGCAAGTTATTGGTGTTGATGAGTGTATTCCAGATCCAGACCAAGAGCCTGATTTAATTAAAGCGGATGCGATTCGCAGCGCACTTAAGTATATGGGCTTAACAGCCGGTGATAAGTTATCGTCAGCCACTGTAGATACGGTATTTATTGGTTCGTGTACCAACAGTCGAATTGAAGACTTACGAGCGGCAGCACACATTGTTGAAGGTAAGCAAGTAGCCCCAGGTGTTGAGGCGTTAATCGTACCAGGCTCTGGCCTTGTCAAAAAACAAGCCGAAGATGAAGGCTTAGCCGATATTTTCAAAGCTGCCGGCTTTGAGTGGCGTGAACCAGGTTGTTCAATGTGTTTAGCCATGAATGACGACCGTTTAGGTGCTGGCAAACGCTGTGCATCTACATCTAACCGTAACTTTGAAGGTCGCCAAGGCCGTGGTGGCCGTACACACTTAGTGAGCCCTGCAATGGCCGCTGCGGCAGCAATTCATGGTCGCTTTGTTGATATAAGAGGAGAAGCCTAATGAGCATTTTTTTTAGTGGCTTAATGGCCCCACTTGATAAAAACAATGTCGATACCGATCAAATTATTCCTAAGCAGTTTTTAACCTCAACCAGCCGTGATGGCTTTGATGCGGCGTTGTTTTACGATTGGCGTTATTTAGATAACGGCGAGCCAAACCCTGAGTTTATTTTAAATCGCCCCTGTTACCAAGGTGCGCAAATACTGCTAACTCGCGATAACTTTGGCTGTGGCTCATCACGCGAGCATGCACCATGGGCGCTTAAGCAATATGGTTTTGAAGTAATTTTAGCGGAAAGCTTTGCTGATATTTTCTTTAATAACTGCGGCAATAACCAAATGCTTGCGATTGCACTTCCTGCGCAAACATTGGAAGACTTATTTGTACTGAGCGAGCAACATGACGATATTCATATCGACATCGATCTTGAAAATCAGCAGCTTACCAGTAACAAGTTTGCACCAATTAGCTTTGATATTCGCAAAGACGTAAAAGAGCGTTTATTAAGTGGTTTAGATTTTATCGGCGTGACCGAAACCCTCAACCCACAAATCGACGCCTTTGAAGCAAAGCTTAACGCCGAGCGCCCTTGGCAGTAAAGGTTTACTCAATCATAGAATGAAACGCGGCTAAGGCCGCGTTTTATGTGGTTAATACATATAAGCAATCGTCAAGCCTAGTACAGCAAGTACACTACAAACAGTCATGTTAATCGTTTTAAGTCTTTTAAATTGATTAATTTTTGGGTCGTCTAGGGTTGAGAAAAAGCCACTTTTGAGTGATTCATGTAAATTAGCTGCAATAGCGGAGCGTGAGGTATCGCCGAGTGTATTAGCTAATTGCTCCCATTGTGCTGGGTATGCCTGTGATAAGTGTGTAAGCAGCGCATTATATTTACGGTTTTGTATAATAAATAGCGCACAAATTAAAATAAACGCCAATATAGGGTAATTTTCCATATTATCTCTCCCAATTTATTTCTTTTAAAAACATAAGTTTTTTTTCACTTAAGTTCAACAATGATGTTCGCTTTTGTTTTTCGTCCCGCTAACTTTTATCTCGCTTACTTATAGCTGAACTACCACTCACCGCGATTACTTCCTTTGTTTTTATTAACACGCTAAGCTGCTCCTTTATATTTTTAGGAACAGATTATGAGATTATTAACTGCGGCGACTCTATTACTGGCATCTGCGGCGGCGTTTGCACGCCCTGCGCCTTTGGTCTCTATTCCAAGCCATGATGGTTTTTTTAATAATATTGCTGCTCACTGTGGTAAAGCGTATGAAGGGACTGTAACGGTTGATAATGCCACTGGGCCGAGTTCATTTGCAGGTAAAAAATTGGTGATGCATTTGCGCCGCTGTAACGAGCGTGAGCTACAAGTGCCGTTTCATGTGGGTGATGATGCATCACGTACCTGGATCATAACTAAAACAGGCAGTGGTTTGAGCTTAAAGCACGATCATCGTCATAAAGATGGCACTGATGACGTATCAACCATGTATGGTGGTCACACCGTTGATGCGGGTTTTACTAATGTGCAATCATTCCCTGCGGATCAATATTCAAAAGAATTATTTGTTAGCCAAGGTATTCCGCAATCGATTGGTAATACATGGCAGATGTATATTTACCCTGAAAAATTCACTTACCGTTTAATTCGCCAAGGTCGTGAGTTTCGTGTGGACTTTGATTTAACCAAACCAGTTACACCACCTGCTGCACCTTGGGGTTATAAAGACTAGAAAGAAAAGCCTAGTCTTTTGTGGGCTCTGTCTCACATTGCAGAAATACCGTTAATGGTGGCTGATATTTACGAGGTTTGGTTGGAAAACGGTCATACTCTTGTACGCCATCAGTCACCTTTAACATAAACGAATTACCACGGCATAAGCGATTAGCATGGCGTAGTAAAAACACGCTTTGGTTTTTAAAGTGTTGATAGTCGTCAGACTGAATTTCTAAATGGTAGTTATTATTATCAATTTTAGTTTGGTAATAATGTACTTTTTCATCAAAATCATAGAGTTTTTCGGTCTCACCTTTTTCTGCTTGCGCCACAGTGCAGCTTGCCAATAGCGTTAAAATGCTGCTTATTTTTAAGCAATGCGCTATTTTTCCTGTCATAAACCTTGCACTCCATTATTGTATTGCACCATTGATTTCACTAAAGTGGTGCCTAAGTTATGATTTAAGTCTAACACCCAAAAAGGGAAAATGTGATGTTCAAACAAATTAAACAGCTTTTTTCGTCATTTAATGAACAGCAATCGACGATGCAAGAACATGATTTAAAAACGGCAATAGCTGCGTTACTGATTGAGGTAATGCGTGCCGATAGTGAGCAGCAAGCAGATGAGCTGCAAACGTTAGCATTGACTTTAAAAAAATATTTTAACTTAAGTGATGAAGACGTTGCACAATTAACAGAGCAAGCTGGCAAGAGTTTGGATGAGGCAATTGACTACTTTCAGTTTTCTAAACAAATTAATGCGCAATGCAACGCCGCACAGCGTATTGAAATAATTGAGCTGTTATGGCGTTTAGCTTATGCCGATGGTGAGCTTGATCCGCAAGAAGAGTATGTAATTCGTCGTGTTGCTAGTTTATTGTATGTAACTCACGAGGACTTTATCGCCGCAAAGTTAGCCGCGACAAAGCTCTCTTAGAGTCACCTTACTCATTTGCTCAGTTTACTCGTCACGCTTACAAGTTGTTGAGCTAGGCCAGCTACTTTTTCAGCTGTTACTGGGTCGCTAATGCGGCCTGTTTCATCTAATACAGTGTGAATTGCTGGTACAGCTAGTTGATCAGCTAACACTAGGCTACCAATACCCGATAAAATATCGCGCACATGGTTTAAGCCACGTAAACCGCCTAAGCCACCCGGCGATGAGGCGTATAATGCTGTTACCTTGTTACGAAATGCAGGAACCGCGCCTTGTTCGGTGCGTGATGCCCAATCAATGGCATTTTTTAATACCGCGGTGATCGAACCATTGTACTCAGGGCTGGCTAGTAAGATGCCATCCGCAGCACGTAATTTGTCTTTTAATAGCTGTGCGCCTTGAGGTGTACCTTGCGCTTCTATATCTTCGTCAAACATAGGTAAGTTTAAATCTGCAAGTTTGATCACTTCTACTTCTGCGCCGCTTTCTAATGCAAAGCGGGCTGCCTCATTGATCAATTTTTGATTAAAGCTGTCTTTACGCAAGCTGCCTGCTAAGGCAATAATTTTTGGTGCAGTCATAGTGTTCGCCTTAATGTTGGTTAAGTTATGATTAGTTTGTCTATAAGTTACTTTAGCAAATTTTTACTTGCAGAAAAGCCAAATAAACGCAAAACTTATGTGCATATATGCACAATCCAGTGAAAGGGCGAGTATGGCAATCCAATTTGATGACTGGCAAGATGTAAAAGTCGCTTATGAAGTGGCGCGACTCGGCACATTAACGGCCGCGGCCGAAAAGCTCAACGTGCACCACAGCACCGTACTTCGGCGGATCAATAATTTAGAACAAAGCTTAAACGCACGTTTATTCCATCGTCATGCCCGTGGTTATAAAGTGACAGAAATAGGCGCTAAGTTATTTACTGCGGCGCAATCTATCAACAGTGAACTTGAGCGCTTACATAACGATATTATTGCTGCAGACAGCACCTTGCGTGGCAGTTTGTTGCTTACAACAGTTAGCGGCTTTATTGATGTGTTAAGTGATGTATGCGAGCAGTTTCAAAGTTTGCATCCGCAGGTGCAATTAGAAGTCATACTTGATCAAAAACGCCTTCGCCTTGATCACGGCCAAGCACATATTGCTGTGCGCGCAGGGCCTCGCCCAGATGAAGGTGATTATATCGCTCAGCACTTAGCACATTTATCATCCGGGTTTTACGCCTCTAAACGTTATATAGATAAGTACGGGATGCCGAAAACTCTCAACCAGCTGCCACTGCATAATTTTGTTTCTGGGGTAGCGGGTTACAACGGTAAAGTACCTTACTTCGCTTGGGTTGATGAAAATATTCCTACTGAGCAAGTGAAACTCCGCGTTTCTGAAACCTCAGAAGCGACCCGAGCAATCGTAAAAGGCTTAGGGATTGGTGGTTTACAGCATGATGTTGCAGCGCAATACCCTGAACTGATCCCAGTATTGGCGAATGAACTTAATTGGCCGACTGACTTATGGTTAGTGACTCATCATTTAGTACATCGTACCGCTAAAGTGCAAGCGTTTAGTCAATTACTAAAAGCCTACTTCCAAGAGCGTAAATTAGGCTGATGTGGTATTGCAAAAACCTTGGAGATGCGATGCTTGCAAGTTCAGAGCTTGATAAAATTAAGCACAATGCAGGTAAGTTACCGCTATTTGTCCGTCATGTTGCGCCACATGGACTACATTGTGAGGTTATCGTGTATTTTCCGCCTGAAGCAAAAAGCGTGGCTAAACACTATTTAGCCACGCCATGTTTAATGCCAGATGAAAGTGCTTTAACGCCTCTTTAAATTTTGATTTACCAACTAAAATGATTTTTTTACTGCAATACCTAAGCGCTTTGCGAGCCTGACTAAATTAGCTCTATCTACATGCAAAGTGCGGGCGGTGGCGGCCCAATTAAAATCATGCTGCTCTAGTTGCTGGCTAATTAAATGATGAGTAAACGTGTCGGTGGCCTGCTTGAGTGATAAGTTACGACTATTGACTGGGTAAGTTAGCACTGGAGCAGAAGTTGTATGGTGCTTTGCTGAATCATGATTAGATAAAGCAGTTAGATTTAAATCACAATGCGCAGGGGTGATCGTGATAATAGCCTGCTGCCATTGCGCTTGTTTAGCTTTGAGAGCTGCACGGCTTATGACATGTTCAAGTTCACGCACATTTCCTGGCCAGTCATATTGAGTGAGCAAGAGTTGTGTTTCGACACTGAGTTTGAGTTGTTTTATTGCCAGTTTTCGAGCGGTTTGTTCAACAAAATAACCGGCTAATAGAATTACATCATTTTCACGCTCACTCAGTGGTGCAACAATGAGTGGATATACGCTGAGGCGATGATAGAGATCGGCTCTAAAACGACCTTCGGCTACTTCATTCTTTAAATTGCGATTTGTCGCAGCAATAACTCGCACATCCACGTATTTCACTTCATCTTCGCCTACCGTTTGAATTTCACCACTTTGTAATACGCGCAATAACTTGCTTTGCATAGCAAGAGGCAGTTCGCCAATTTCGTCTAAAAATAATGTGCCGCCATCAGCGAGTTGAAATTTACCTTGGCGGGCACTTTCTGCTCCAGTAAATGCGCCCTTAGCATGACCAAAAAACTCACTTTCGGCGAGGTTCTCGGGTAGTGACGCACAATTGAGGTGAATTAGCGGCTTTTCACTACGTTTAGAATGCAGGTGAATGTTGCGTGCCACCAACTCTTTGCCGACTCCGGTATCACCTTGGATCAGCACGCTAAATTCAGACGCTGCAACCAGTTTTATATCATTTTTAAGGGTTTGCATTGCACGGCTTTGACCAATGATTTCCACTCCATCGCGGGTCAGCGCTTCACGGTTTAGCTCTTGCACTAAGGCACTGCTATGTTGTGCATGACTTTGATATTGCTGCAATTGCAGTGTGGTGTGTAAATGCGCAGCACAAAGCGTGCTCAATTGAGTTAAGTGCTCAAGGCTTAAATTATCAAACGCACTCGCGTTGAGGCTATCAAGGGTCAGCACCCCGAGTAAATTTTCATTGTTATCAAATAATGGCATTCCCAAACAAGCGTGTACGGGGATATCCCCAGCTTTAGCACTGAGTAAACCATCATACGGATCTGGCATTGGGCAGTCGTGGGTAAATTGTAAAGGGTGTTTAGCATTACAAATAGCCTGTAGGCGCGGATGCTCTTTAATAACAAAGCGACGGCCTAAGGTATCAGGTGTTAGGCCATCAATTGCGTGTGGTTTTAATACATCCCCTTGTAGGGTCAGTAAGGCAATTGCATCACTTGGGATCAGCTGTTGAATGCAATCAATAAGCTGCTGAAAAGGTTCAACTTGAGTATTCACTTTGGCAAGCGTAATGGCAGCATTTAATAAGCGTTGATTATTTAGCATGTCAAAATGACTTAAGTGTGCTTATTTGATTTGTTTAAGGGTGAGTCATAATGACTTTTTTGTCAAGCTTGAATAGTGTAACTTAATGAAAAATATATAATTTAAATGTTGGCTTGGTCTGTGCAGTAGCATTGTTATACATGAATACATAAGTGAGCTTGTTATGTTAATGCCAGCATCTAATAACTATTACGAGGTATCTGTTGCCACAGATTTCTACTCTAAACTGTTAAGTGGCGCAAATATAGCGCTCGCTGTCAGTGCCTTAGTGATGATAGCCACGGTTTTATTGAGCTATCCGCTTGCTGAGCTACTGAGTATGCAATTACAAATTGTCGCGCATATAGCAACGATTATTGCCGCCACAATTTTAAAAATAAGTTATGTACTGCGCTGCATAGCACTTAATGGATTAGGAAAGGAGGTACGTTAATGCGACCAATCAATTTAACCGAGCCCATGCCAGAAAAAGTACGGGTGTACCAAGTGAGCCAATGGCCGTTATGGATGTTGGCGTTTCGACCCTATTTTTTAGGTGCTGGCTTATTGGCTGTGTTGTCGATTGGCTATTGGTTACTTATTTTAACGGGTCATGCTAGTTGGCGCCTAACTATACCAGCCACGCTCTGGCATGCTCACGAAATGATGTTTGGTTTTGCAGGTGCTGTTGCGGTGGGGTTTTTGTTAACCGCAGCACAAACCTGGACCGGGGTTGCGAGTATCAGCGGGAGTAAATTGATGCTACTAACCCTAGTGTGGCTGGCAGCCAGAGCTGCGTTTTTTATTACCGGTACTGGTATTGAAAACGTTAATTTGTATGCGGTGTTATTACTGCAATTACTGTGGTGGTTAGCAGCAATTACGGCGCTGGCTAACATGTTGCTTAAAGCAAATAACAAAAATAACTATCAATTTTTGCCGATTTTAAGCGCCTTGTGTGCGTTAAATATTATCTACTTATGGTTGGCTATCGAGCAGAGCATGCTGTTGGCACTTGCTGTTGTTGATACCGCCGTGTTGGTTATGACGTTGCTGGTAGGTGTGGTTGCGGGGCGAGTGCTGCCCTTTTTTACCGCTCGCGGTTTGGGCTTAGCTGAGCAAGTGCGTACTGGGCGTTTAGATAAAGTGCTGCTTTACAGCTCGTTATTTGCTGTTGCGCTTTATTTTATCAGCCAGTTATTTATACCGAGTGTTAATCCCGGTTGGGCATTGGCCGCTGTTGCTGTATTGCATTTAAGTCGCTCATTGTTGTGGTGGAATAATAAAATGCTCAAAGTGCCGTTACTCTGGTCGTTGCACTTTTCGTATCTAGCGCTTGGGGTTGGTTTGGTGTTGGTTGCACTGAGTTTTTATAGCCCTGTGATCTTATTTAAAGATGCATTACACATGATCACCATAGGTACGATTGGCATGATGATTCTAGCCATGATGACTCGCGTATCGCATGGTCATACTGGGCGTCCTTTAACTATCCCACATTTTATGGCTGTGGCGTTTGCTTTAGTGCTTGTTGCAGCGATTGTTCGTTCGTTATTACCCTTTGTTATTGGGCCACATATAGCGTGGCAGCTTAGCGCTGTGTTGTGGCTGGTGGCATTTTTATTGTTCTTGATCCATTGTATTCCTATCTTAACGCGGCGTCGTGTTGATGGGCGTCGTGGTTAATTGATGTTAGGAAGTCGTATGTTATCTGATAAAACCATTGCAATAGTTAAAAGCACCGTGCCTTTATTGGCAGAGGCGGGCACGGTCGTTACTGAGCATTTTTATAATCGCATGTTTAGCCATAATCCTGAGCTGCAAGATATTTTTAATATGGCGAATCAACGCAGTGGCCGTCAGCAATTTGCATTGTTTAATGCATTGGCAGCGTATGCGCAAAATATTGATAATCTGGCCGTGTTAAAAGAAGCACTAGCACGTATTAATCATAAGCATGCCAGTATGCATATATTGCCTGAGCATTATCCGATTGTTGGCGGGCATTTAATTGGCACGTTAAAAGAATTGATCCCAGCGCAATTTACACCTGAAGTTGAATATGCGTGGCGTGAAGCGTATGCATTACTGGCTGATATTTGTATCACTGAGGAAGCCGCACTATACGCGCATAGTAAAAATAATCACGGTGGCTGGTCAGGCACACGTCAGTTTATCATTGCGAAGAAACAAGCAGAATCAGAGTTAGTAACCAGTTTTACGTTAGTACCGGTTGATGGTAAAGCGGTAATAACCCATAAGCCAGGGCAGTATTTAGGCATTAAAGTGAAGCCCACTTATGCGCAGTATAGTGAGATACGTCAATACTCTATTTCTCAGCAAAGTAATGGTGAAAATTACCGCATTAGCGTGAAAAAAGAGTTAGTGCCAGCAGCGGGGATTGTATCTAATTACTTGCATTCACTTGATGAGGGCAGTGTGGTGGAGCTTTATCCACCGGCTGGTGACTTCTTTTTGCGGGCAAATAATAAACCTGTGGTACTAATTTCTGCGGGCGTTGGTCAAACACCGATGCTGGCAATGCTACAAACATTATTAAGTGATACATCGAATCAAGCGGTCACTTATTTACATGCGTGTGAAAATACCCAGCAACATTCATTTAGTCAATTTCTTGTGGAGCAAGCCGCGGCGCATACTCGGTTAAATCACTACACTTGGTTTAATCAAGGTGGCGAGGAGGCAGAATTTACTGGGTTGATGAATGTCAGCGCTGTTGCTAAGCAGCTACCGCTAGGAGAAGGGGATTTCTATATCTGTGGCCCAACGGGGTTTATGGCGGCAATTAAACAGCAGTTACTCGCGCTTGATGTTGATGCGGCACGTATCCATTACGAAGTGTTTGGCCCACATCAAGATATTTGATTAATCAAAACTTCAAGGCGCTAATAGCGCCTTTCTCTTAGAGTGCTTTATTGCTTTGTTGTGCTGCTAAAGCTTGATTTTGCCAAGTATTAAACAACTTTTGCTGTTTGTCGGATATTTTTAAACCATAGGTTTTTTGCATATAAAAGTAGGCATCTGCGATGCGCTTTCGTGCATAAAATGGTGGCTCTACTACTCTTTGTTTAAAGTCGACTTTTACTTGGCAGCGACCATATTGATTGGCATCCCCGGTGATCATGCCAAAGCGATAATTAGAGCGGTCGGCGTTTATCTCGCCAATTGCCGGTGCGAGGTTATTTATATCTGCTTCCATTTTACGAAATTGAGCACTGGTTTTAATACAATTTTTTCGGCCGCCATTTTGCCAACATTGTAGCTGGTGACCAAATTCCCACGCTGGAACAATGTGCTCCCATTCAATACGAGTAGCACGTGCATTTGGTTTACCTGAGCGAGTGACTGCGTTGCGAGGCACATAGCCACATGCAGTTGGATCGGGTACTAGTTTTTTGCCTTGGCGTTTTATATCACAACCACAGTAAAGGCTAGTGGCGTTTTCTGGTAAGGTTTTTATAAGGTGTTTTTTGGCACTTGCAAAGCGAGTAAATTGTTCAGCGTAGAGGTTAAAACTAAGGCAAGCCAAAACTAGCGCAAGCAGAAAATGCGACATATCCAATCACTTTAGTGAACTACAGGAAGCACTATTTTAGAGTGATCATTCAAATAGGTAAATCAGGTGAACGGAGTATGTTGATTAAAATACAATGATAAATAGCGCGAGGAAAATTGAAATACCTCGCGCTTATGTTTAACGAGTGCGGCGGCGCAAGCGGATATTTTGCAATAATAAAATAATACCAGTTATACAAAATAATACACTGGTGGCTGAAAAGCTGATCAGTAGAGGGTTGTTAAAGTCTTCACGCTCATCATAATCCATAATATGCAGCATCCAGAAAAAATCAAAGATTCGCCAAATTGTGCTGCGAACGGTAATAACTTTGCCACTATCTGCGTGTAAATATAATGTGGTACTGAAACTGTCGTCAAAAGTGACTTGCCAAATATTCTTTTTATAACCTACTTCTCTTGGGCCGGTTGATAGCTTAACTGCTTGGCTGGCTTGCGCATCTATTAGTAGATGCGCTTTCGCATTGGCGATAATTTGTGATTGTGTTGGAGCAACAAAAGGGCGCCCAGTAAGTCCATTAAAGCTGTAATCACCACTTTGGCCATGCACTGTAATGATTGGTGTTGTTAAAAAGTGCTCATAAGTTATTTGCTGTGGTCGAAGTACTTGGGACACAATGTTATCTAGCGATGCAGGGTAATCAGCTTGAGTAAATGGGTTATCTAATTGACGTGCAGCTAAGTGCTTTCCGTGTACTTTCTCAAGAGGGATGGCGCTCATCACTAAACCACCAAGCAACCATGCAAAAATTTGTAATGCCAATAAGTAACCTAACCATTTGTGGAGTTTGCGCGCATGTTTAAAAATGCGTTTATTCATTACTTCAGCCTGTTTGTTATTATTAGTGCGCTATTGTATAAATTATAGTGAGTTTGCCAATGTGGCAAATTGTCGCAGATAATAAAATCCACTGTTGATTTGGTATAAATGTAAAATTGGGTTAAAGTTTGCGTTGTTATTAACGCAGGGTAAAAATGAAACAATGTCGGAAATTCAATTTTTAAATGTAGATCTAGAGCTGGAATCAAAGCAAGATATTAGTTTGCTAGTTGCTGACTTAAAAAAGAGTGCTGTGGTTTTGCATTATGATAAAGATGAGTACCGTCAACTTGCACGTATTGAGTCTAAAGAAGATGTTACCTCGCCAGATAAAGCAATTAACCATTTATGTGAGTTGATTGAGTCGTGCTCGCGTAATGCATTAAAACAGTGGTTATCATGCTCAAGACGTACCTTTGATATTGGCTTTGAATCAGGCACTTCGCCAAAATGTTTTAATCAAGCGCTCAGTGCCGATACATTATTGCGTATCTCTGCGATTGGTGCAGGAATTGAAATTACGATTTATCCGCTGGCAAGCTAGCCTTTACGCACTACAACTGCTGCGGTCATTCTTGATACGCAGCATAATTCGCCACGACTATTGGTGATTTTTACTTCCCATACCGATGTTCGTTTGCCTAAATGCAGCGGTTTTGCAATTGCCGTTAATGTGCCATTACGCGATGCTTTTAAGTGATTAGCGTTGATCTCTTGGCCAACACAATAAAACTTCGTAAAATCAACTACAAAGTTTGCAGCGTAGCTAGCTACGGTTTCTGCAAGCACCACATTTGCTCCGCCATGTACCATGCCCATAGGATTGTGATGAGCTGGAATTGCAGGCATTGTAGCGGCTAAATAATCATCGCCAATTTCACTAATTTCAATCCCCATAGTTTTCATTAACGTGCCTTGGCCATTAATGCCTTCATCTAATGCTTTGCACTGCGCTAGGGTGATCGGTTGATACCAAATACTCATAAATCTGCCTCATTAAATTAGTGAGTTTTCAGTCTACACTTTTAAACATTTTTCTACAGTTAAGATCATAAAAATAGTTAAAATGTACCTTTATTGTGTATTTGTTAATAGGTTTAAAGCATGAAGTTAGGAGGACTTGGACTCGGTGCATTATTGTGTGTAAATGTGCTTACTCAGGCGCCAGCTATAGCTGCTACACAGCATCAGCTTGATTTGGGTGTTACCGACCTCGCCGGTTTTGATGAGTCATTTTTAGGAGCGCGTTATCGTTATTTTGCTGAAGATCTAGAGCCTCTAACTGGGCCATATGATCTTAAAGCCGACTTAAATAGAGTCAATAACTATGCTTTTGGTGGGTTTTCGAACGGTGATTTTAGTTATTTAAATACAGATGCAGCAGTGTATGGCCCCGAGGGGTTAGTTATGCAGGGCAGTCTGCAAAGAATCTCCGATGATAACAAGGATTGGCAAGATACAGCTTACTTAGTCAGTGCTGCACTTGGCAAGCAGATGAATGAGCAGCTACAACTTGGTTTTAACGCTTATTACAGTCGTGTTGAAAGCAATTGGCGGCAAGAGGTTAAGAATGTTGCAGTAGAGTGGACATATGCGCCCTATGTACGCTGGACAGATATCAATAAAAATCAAGGTTGGGATTTAGAATTAAAACAATTAGCAGGGCGTTATAAATATGTACGAGGTAAAGCTGTTTACTATGTTAATCAGGCTTGGTCAGTGGGGTTAATTGCTAATATACGCAATGAAAAGCATCTTAGTGACAACTATGAGTTACAAACACACTATTGGTTTAATCAGCATATAGCATTAAAGTTTGGCCTTGGCTCGGCGTTAGATTCTGAGAGTGATTTAAATAGCGTAAGCTTATTATTAACGGCGCGTTTATAGTCAATTTATATTTGCGATTTTCAGATAACTGTATATACTCACAGTTAAATGTACTGTATGGAAAACCAGTTGTATGCGCCCATTAACGAATCGCCAAGCTCAAATTCTCGAACTTATTAAAGTATTTATTAAAGATACCGGTATGCCGCCAACCCGTGCTGAGATTGCGCAAACGTTAGGCTTTAAAAGCGCCAATGCAGCTGAAGAGCATCTAAAAGCACTGGCTAAAAAAGGTGTTATAAAAATGAAGCCCGGCGCTAGCCGTGGTATTCAATTAGTTGAGGAAGATGAGCCTGAGCAGCTAGGTTTGCCGCTGATTGGCCGCGTCGCTGCTGGTGAGCCAATTTTGGCAGAGCAGCATGTTGAGAGTCACTGCCAAGTTGACCCATTATTATTTAAACCTGCTGCCGACTTTTTATTACGAGTGCAAGGCATGAGTATGAAAGACATTGGTATTATGGATGGTGATTTACTGGCAGTACATAGCACTCAAGTTGCTGAAAATGGCCAAGTGGTCGTTGCTCGTGTTGATGATGATGTAACAGTGAAGCGCCTTGAAAAAGCAGGTAAAAAAGTTTTCTTACATGCTGAAAATGATGAATTTGCACCAATTGAAGTGGATTTGGAGCATGAATCTTTCAATATTGAAGGGCTGGCAGTTGGCGTGATCCGTAACGCTGACTGGATGTAAACCTATTGCGCACCAAATTGGTGAAGTTTGGTGCTTTGAATTTTTTTTACTTCTTTAGTGGTTAAATTTAATACTTAGCTACGCTTCCCAAGCCCTTGCCAGCTCTACTTTAGGTTACTTTTTGGCTACTGCTACATCCCCTCCATTAGAAAATAACGCGCTGATTTTTAGTTGTTATTTATGCACCAAAAGAGAAATTTATTGCCCCTAAAACTTGCTAATTGTTCGTTTTTTAACTAATTGGTTAATACACTGTGTTAACAACTGTCTTTAAAAGTTGCGAGTTTCTGTAGTAAAAGCACTTTCTGAAGCAGGTTTGATCACCAGTTACAATAAAAAAATAACGAATTGGCGTGAAATAAAGTAGTGCCGCCTTTTCGCTTTGCGTCTTGCAATAGCATCAAAAGGAGCCGTCACATGGGTAAACTGAGCGCTACCTTGTGGCTTATATTACTTATGCTTCCGCAGCAATTGTTGGCGAATAGCCAATTTAATATGCGCGAAGGTGTAACCGATATAAGTAATAATGTTTATCAACTACACATGACTATATTTATAATTTGTTGTGTGATTGGGGTGATTGTATTTGCCGTTATGTTTTGGGCGTTAATACATCATCGTAAATCAAAAGGGGCTATTCCAGCCCAATTCCATGAAAGTACTAAAGTTGAAATACTTTGGACTGCTATTCCATTTGTTATTCTCATCGCGATGGCTGTGCCTGCGACTAAAACGTTGATTGCGATGGAGGATGCAAGTAAAGCTGATTTAACGATTAAAATTACAGGGTCACAATGGAAATGGCATTATGAGTACATGGGCGAAGGTGTTGCTTTTTACTCTATCCTATCAACTCCACAAGAACAAATAACCAATCAAGCGGATAAAACTAACACCTACCTTCTAGAGGTAGACAAACCTTTAGTCTTGCCAATCAATAAAAAAATACGCTTTTTGATGACCTCCGATGATGTGATCCACTCGTGGTGGGTCCCTGATTTTGCGGTTAAAAAAGATGCCAACCCGGGTTTTATCAATGAAACGTGGACGAAAATAAATGAACAGGGCATTTATCGCGGGCAATGCGCTGAGTTGTGCGGCAAAGACCACGGTTTTATGCCCGTGGTGGTGGAAGCTAAATCTGAGCAAGAATTTGCGACATGGCTGGCTGATGCTAAACAAGCTAAGCAAAAAGCAGCTGCTGCGGATGCGGCATTACTCGATCAAACATTACCTAAAGAAGAGTTAATGACGTTGGGTGAACAAGTTTACATGGCCAGTTGTGCAGCATGCCATCAACCAACAGGTATGGGGCTGCCAGGAGTGTTTCCTGCGCTGAAAGGCAATCCGGTGGTGCTTGGTGATATTAAAGATCATATTGATGTCGTACTACATGGCCGCCCAGGTACTGCGATGCAAGCATTTGCTAAGCAATTATCAATTAAGCAATTAGCGGCGGTTATTACTTACAAACGTAATGCGTGGGGTAATGATACCGGCGATGTTATTCAACCGAGTCAGATCCAAGCTGAGCTTGATGCAACATCGGAGGCTAAATAATGAGTAGCGTAACACAGCAACATGATAATACAGCTGCAGATCATGATGATGGCCATCATCACCCTGCTAAAGGGTTTAAGCGCTGGCTATTTACTACCAATCACAAAGATATTGGTAGCTTATATTTAATTTTCTCGCTCACCATGTTTTTAATTGGTGGCGCAATGGCAATGGTGATCCGAGCTGAATTATTTCAGCCAGGGTTGCAGTTAGTCGAACCACATTTTTTTAATCAGATGACCACAGTACATGGTTTGATTATGGTGTTTGGTGCGGTTATGCCAGCCTTTACAGGGCTTGCAAACTGGATGGTGCCACTGATGATTGGCGCACCAGATATGGCCTTGCCGCGCATGAATAACTGGAGTTTTTGGATCCTACCATTCGCGTTTTTAATTCTATTGGCGTCATTGTTTATGCCTGGTGGCGGACCTGCATTTGGTTGGACATTTTATGCACCGCTTTCAACCACCTACAGTAATGATAACACTGCGTTATTTGTGTTTGCTGTGCATATTATGGGGATCAGCTCAATTATGGGCGCAATAAATGTCATAGTGACCATAGTGAATATGCGTGCTCCAGGCATGACATGGATGAAACTTCCGTTGTTTGTCTGGACTTGGCTAATCACCGCATTTTTATTAATTGCAGTAATGCCAGTATTGGCAGGTGCGGTGACTATGGTACTCACTGATAAGTATTTTGCTACGAGCTTTTTTGATGCAGCGGGCGGTGGCGACCCTGTGATGTTTCAACACATCTTCTGGTTCTTTGGTCATCCTGAAGTGTACATCATGATTTTGCCTGCCTTTGGTATTATATCGACCATAGTGCCTACCTTTTCACGCAAGAAGCTATTTGGCTATGCTTCTATGGTTTATGCCACCTCCTCGATTGCTTTACTGAGCTTTATTGTATGGGCGCATCATATGTTTACCACAGGGATGCCCGTCGCCGCTGAATTGTTTTTTATGTATGCAACTATGCTGATATCAGTGCCAACGGGGGTAAAAGTATTTAATTGGGTAGCCACTATGTGGCGTGGTTCGATTAGTTTTGAAGTGCCGATGTTGTTCAGTATCGCATTTATCGTGTTGTTTACGATAGGTGGCTTTTCAGGCTTGATGTTAGCGATTACCCCTGCTGATTTTCAGTATCACGATACTTACTTTGTAGTAGCGCATTTTCACTATGTATTAGTCACTGGCGCGGTATTCTCAATTATGGCGGGGGCTTATTATTGGCTACCTAAATGGACGGGCAACATGTTTAATACCACCTTGGCGAAGTGGCATTTTTGGCTGTCGTTAGTGAGTGTGAATGTATTGTTTTTCCCTATGCATTTTGTGGGACTTGCGGGTATGCCAAGACGTATCCCTGATTATGCGCTGCAATTTGCTGATTTTAACGCAATTATAAGTCTTGGTGGCTTTGCCTTTGGTTTATCGCAATTACTGTTTGTGGTGGTGGTATTTAAGTGCGCCAGAGGTGGCGATAAAGTGCCTGCGAAAGTCTGGGATGGCGCTGAAGGATTAGAGTGGGAAGTAGATTCACCCGCGCCATATCATACCTTCGAAACACCGCCGGAGATCAAGTAATGAGCCATGCACCACTGCTTAAGCGTTTAGTGCTGATATGCCTAGGTATGTTTGCTTTTGCCTTTGCGTTGGTGCCGTTATACGACGTTTTTTGTGATGTAACCGGGCTCAATGGTAAACCATCGCTAGAACAAGCGAAGCAAAGCACCAGTATTAATGAAGCACGCGAGGTGGATGTGAGCTTTACTACCCATGCACAAAGTGGGGCACCGTTTGCGGTGCAATCAGCTGAATACAGTGTTGCAGTAAAGCCTGGGGCAATGCGCGAAGTAGTGTTTAAAGCAAAAAACCTCAGTAATGAAGATAAAGTTATGCAGGCGGTACCTTCAGTATCGCCAGGAAAAGCAGCCAAGTATTTACACAAAATGGCCTGCTTTTGTTTTGATCAACAGCCATTGAAAGCCGGTGAAGAGGTTGAGTTTAAGTTACTTTTTTACGTTGATACAGAGTTACCTGATGATGTAGAAGAGCTCACCTTATCTTATACCGTGTTTGATATTAGTAGTCAGTTAGTGGCTAGTAATTAGGAGCAAACGAGATGAATCAAAATTACGATAAATATTATGTGCCAGCACAAAGCCCGTGGCCTATTGTCGGCGCTGTGGCGATGTTTTTAATTGCTGTAGGCGCGGCACTGACGGTTATGCAGGCAAGCTCTGAAGCTGGCAATGGCCATTATATTCTTTACGCTGGTATAGCCATTTTGTTCTACATGCTGTTTAGTTGGTTTAAGAATGTGATTGAAGAATCACATCAAGGGTTATATTCAGCACAAATGGACCGCTCATTTCGCCAAGGAATGAGCTGGTTTATTTTCTCTGAAGTAATGTTTTTTATGGCCTTTTTTGGTGCCTTGTTTTATGCGCGAATGATCTCCGTTCCTTGGTTAGGTGGTGCGGGTAACAACGCCATGACTAATGAGGTTTTATGGCCAACATTTGAAGCAGTGTGGCCGTTGGTAACAACGCCTGCTGGGGGAACCACCCAAGCGATGGGCTGGCAGGGCTTACCATTAATAAATACATTAATCTTACTTTCCTCTTCGGTGACACTACACTTTGCGCATGTGGCAATGGAAAACAATAAACGTGGGCCATTAAAAGCTTTTTTAGGGCTCACTATTTTGCTAGGCGTTGTATTTTTAGGTTTGCAAGTAGCTGAGTATATTCACGCTTATAAAGACTTAGGGCTAACTTTAGATGCTGGAGTTTATGGCAATACGTTCTTCTTATTAACCGGCTTTCACGGCATGCACGTGACCCTCGGTACCATTATTTTGCTAGTGGTATTGTTTAGAATTTTAAAAGGTCATTTTAGCCCAGATAAGCATTTTGCATTTCAAGCTGCAGCTTGGTACTGGCATTTTGTTGATGTGGTTTGGTTATGTTTATTTGTGTTTGTATATGTGTTGTAGGGTTGGCATTGGGGTAGATGTAACCGAGTTTAAGTGCAGCAATTACAACGATAAGTACTAGGACGGAAAATAACACGCGGCGGCCTAAATAGTATGACATTGGCCGCCCATTATTTCGACCTGAGACCATAATAAATAATGCTCTAAATAAGTTAAAAAGTATAAACAATAACAACAGTACGATAATAATTTTAATAATCACTGGGTTCACCTTTATGCAGCTAATTTTATGGCGTAAACAAAAGCTTAGCTCAATTTTCATCGTTTGCGTGGTGATCGTTGTGGTAATGGTGTGTTTGCGATTAAGTTATTGGCAAGTTCAACGAGCACAAGCCAAAACACAGCAACTTACTCATATTGCCAGTGTGCAAGCTCAAGGGCTGATGCAATGGTCACAAGTGCAGGCATTGCCTAATGATTGGAATAAAACCGGCGTGCAGGCGACTTTAACTGGCAGGATAAACGGTGATGGTTATTGGTTATTAGATAATCAAGTGTATCAAGGGCAAGTTGGCTATGATGTGCTAATGCTATTTAAGCCTACTACTAGCAAGGTGCCTCTATTAATTAATTTTGGTTGGGTTAAAGCGCCGGTGTCACGAGAACAGTTACCGTCTATAACGCTACCGAGTAAACCTATCACAATCAATGTTCAACTCAAGCAGGGGAAGCTTAGTGGTTTCACCTTAGATAACGCAGCAATAAAACCTGAGGATGGCCGTTGGCCAAAGCGGGTACAAACCATTGATTTACAATTATTCACTCAACAAGCAGAACAAGCAATGGCTGATTTTATTGGTTATCGGCAAGGTTTAGGTGATGAGTTAGGTATACCGCATTATCAAGCTGTAGTAATGAGCCCGCAAAAGCATTATGGCTATGCTGTGCAATGGCTATTAATTGCTTTGGCATGTGTGGTGGTCACTGTTTTTGCGAGTAAAAGAAGGAATTAACATGAAAAATAAACCTATGGTTATTTTTATTGGTTGCTGTTTAGTGCCTTTAGTTCTGGCTTATTTAGCATTAAAGCTAGACTGGATGCCTTCGACATCGACGAATAATGGTGAGTTTTTAACTACTGAAGTAAAAATTAAAGATTGGAAAAACTCAGAGCATAAGCAATGGACGATTGCTTTAAACCATCCAAAGCACTGCCAGCAGGCATGCGCTGAGCAGTTGCAAGCACTAGATAACCTATATATTGCGCTAGGTAAAAACCAAGGCAAGGTTGATATGGTTATTTTAGGCGCCACGCAGCAAGCCTCCTCTACTTGGCCGCAACTAGCCGGTATTGAGGAACTGACACCAGCCAGCTTATATTTAATCGATCATATGGGCTTAGTGGTTTTGCAATACCCGTATCGTGAAGAACCACAACAGAACCGTTTAACGCAAAAAGGCTTGCTCCAAGATTTAAAAAAATTACTTAACTATTCGCGTTCTAGCTGATCAAGGGAGTGTTAACTATGTATAAAAATTATAAGCACTTAGTGTTAGCCACTTTTCTGTTATCAATTTTAGTTGTTGGCTTAGGTGCCTATACGCGCCTTAGTGATGCGGGATTAGGATGTCCTGACTGGCCTGGTTGTTATGGTTTTTTAACTGTGCCAAAACATGAGGCTGATTTAGCTCATGTTGAGCAAACTTATCCAGATATGATGTTTGAAAAGGCAAAAGCATGGAAAGAAATGATCCATCGCTACTTCGCCGGTACTCTTGGGTTGCTTATCTTGGCGTTGTTTATTGTTGCTCTTAAAAAGCGTCAGCATCCAGTAATGCCAGTTAAGTTGTCATTTTTATTACTTGTCTTGGTGGTTTTTCAAGCCGTGCTTGGCATGTGGACAGTCACCATGAATTTGCAGCCATTAATCGTGATGGGCCACTTGTTAGGTGGATTTAGTATTTTGTCATTAATTACATTGCTGTATCTGCGGCTAACAGCGAAACCAATTACTGGGGGGGATGCAGCTGCACGACGCTACTTTACACTTAGCTTGGTGGGCTTAGTGGTGCTGATAATGCAAATTGCACTGGGAGGATGGCTCGCTGCGAATTATGCAGCTCCACATTGCAATGGGTTGCCGCTGTGTAGTTACGGACAACCGTTTTCACTGAGCAGTGTGTTTCAACTGCCGTTAGAGCACAGCACGTATGAATATGGTGTGCTATCACAGCAAGCTAGAATGTCGATTCATTTATTACATCGAATTTGGGCGTTAGTTACTTGTGTCGTGTTAGCGCTGATCATGTGGCGTATTTATAGCCGTGCAATATCAAAAAAAATTAAACAGTGCTGCGTTGCAGTATTGGTCGCATTGTTGTGCCAAATTTGTTTGGGCTTGGCGGTTGTGCATTGGCATTTTCCGTTAGCAGTAGCACTGGCGCATAACCTAATGGCTGCCATACTATTATTAACGGTAGTTCGTTTATGTTTTTACTTAAAAGCACGTACTTAGGGGCAGTTATGACACAATTAATAGCAATAACAAAGTTAGCACCCGGCCAAATTAGCGGCTTAATAAATGATTATTTAGCGATTAGTAAATTTAAAGTGGTTGCTATGCTGGTGCTTACTGCATGGGTTGGCTTAGCGCTAGCGCCAGATGTTGGCCGCGGTATTGGCGTACAGTTTATTAGTTTATTGGGGATCGGTTTTTTATCTGCTGCAGCGGCGGTGATCAATCATGTGGTCGATAGTGAAATAGATAGCAAAATGGCGCGAACTCGTCATAGGCCAGTGGCGAAAGGGCGATTATCTAAGTTTCATGCATTAAGCTTTGCAGCAGTGATTGGTGTTAGTGGCTTTGTAATGCTGGTGGTTTGGGCTAATACACTTACAGCAATATTGACCTTATTTGCGCTCGTGGGTTATGCGTTTATTTATACGTCATTTTTAAAGCGTGCAACACCACAAAATATTGTTATTGGTGGGCTTGCTGGGGCGATGCCGCCATTACTCGGGTGGGTATCTGAAACAGGCCAAATGGCTGCTGCGCCATGGTTACTAGTGATGATCATATTTACTTGGACCCCTCCTCACTTTTGGGCATTGGCTATCGCGCGTAAAAGCGATTATGAGCGCGCTAAAATCCCTATGCTACCAGTTACTCATGGAATAGACTTTTGTAAAACCTGTGTAGTTGCTTATTCAGTATTACTTACTTTAGTGTGCGTGTTGCCTTACTTGATTGGCATGTCGGGGGTTATTTATTTGGTAGCGGCGACTTTGCTCAATAGCATATTTACTTACAAGGCAGTAAAACTTAAATTGGCAGGAAATGACGATACCGCTATGGATTTATTTCGTTTTTCGATTGTGCATTTAATGTTACTCTTTGTCGCCTTATTTATTGATAAATGGTTTGTTATATGAATAGCTTAGCAGTTAGGTGTGGGCGTGGTATCTGGGGAGCATTAAGTTTATTGTTGTTGGCAGCTTGTAGTGATAATTCTATGCCAGAGGTTGAAGCTTTGGTGTATGAGCAAGCCAAGCCTTTGAGTGACTTTACCCTGCAAGATCAAAATGCTCAGCCAGTGAATAAACAAACTTTACAAGGGCAGTGGAATTTAGTTTTTTTAGGTTATACCAGTTGCCCTGATATCTGCCCGTTGACATTAGCAAAATTGAAAAGCGTTTATAACGCCTTGCATGATGAGTACCCATTGCAAATTTGGTTTTTAGCCGTTGACCCAAAACGTGACACAACTGCCAAACGCAAAGCTTATATTGATTACTTTAACCCTGATTTTTTAGCCGTTTCTGGAGAGCATAAAGACTTATTTCCATTGGTAAGAGAGTTGGGTCTCATTTACGCAATTAGCGATAGCGATGAGCCAGAATATGCGGTTGATCACAGTGCTTCAATCGCGATGGTTGATCCGCAAGGCGCTGTTAGGGCGATATTTAAACCTGAGTTTAAGCAAGGCAGTGTGCCATTAATTAATGCGAAATTATTAATAACAGAATTTAAATTGATTGCTGATCATTATAAATAAATGGGTTATTAGTATGTTTTCGATGATTATAACGGGGCGTTAGCCCCTTTTTTGTGCGTTTTATTTCCTCCTAGATAAATAAACTTACTCTTTTTTCAACGCATTTATGGCATTTTCACTAACTCAGTCTAAGCTTTTGTTATGAATTGGTTAAACATGGAAAGTGCTAAAAAATGTTGAAGCTTCCCGCAGAATTAGCAATCACCCAAGTTGAAAATTTACACCAAGATTTATTACAAGAATTGCACAGCAATGATGATGTGTGTCTGGATATTAGCGAAGTTGTGCGCGCAGATACCGCCTCAGTTCAATTGTTATGTGCTTTGCAAAAACACTTGCTATGTGTTCATCATAAAATTATTTGGATTGGGCAAAGTGAGCCTTTAAAAAATGCTATTAACCGCTTAGGCCTAAGCGAATATTTAATACTTGAGAGTGCAGACTAAGGGGTACATATGAAAAAAATTTTAGCCGTGGATGACTCTGCATCAATGCGCCAAATGGTCGGGTTTACGCTTAAAAAAGCAGGCTTTGATGTAACAGAGGCAAAGGATGGCAGTGAAGCATTAAATATAGCCAAACAGCAAGGCTTCGATGCTGTTATATCGGACGTCAATATGCCGGTAATGGATGGCATTACTTTGATCCGAGAATTACGAACTTTGCCCAACTATAAATTTACTCCGTTGTTGATGTTAACCACTGAATCAGGCATGGATAAAAAAGTTGAAGGCAAAGCTGCAGGGGCTACAGGCTGGATAGTTAAACCCTTTAATCCTGAACAATTATTAGCGGTTTTAAAAAAAGTTATTCGCTAATCTAGGGGACGGGTATGAGTATAGATTTAAGTCAATTTTTTGAAGTTTTCTTTGAAGAAAGCCTTGAAGGTTTAGATGCCATGGAAGCTGAGCTATTAAATTTAGTACCTGGCGAAGAAGACTTAGAAACAATCAATACTATTTTTCGTGCCGCACATTCAATTAAAGGGGGAAGCGGTACATTTGGTTTTAACTCTGTATCCGATTTTACCCATGTACTAGAAACCCTGTTAGATCAAATCCGTGAGGGAAAACGAGCGCTTACGGCTGAGCATGTTAATTTATTACTGAAATCTGTGGATTGCTTACGCGCTTTGCTTAGTGCCCTACAGGCAGAGCAAGCGCCTAATTTGGAAGAGGCGAATGAGCTTAGAAGTAAATTTGAGCAAATCTTAGGAGTGACCCCGGCTGGTACCGAGCAAATTGTAACCAAAAGTAAGCCTGCTGAACCTGAACTAAATACTTATCAAATTGATTTTAAACCTCACCATCATTTATTTAAAACCGGTAATGAACCACTATATATGATCAGTGAGCTTGCAGAGCTGGGTGATTTACAGACCCATGCTTTTCATAATGAGATACCTGATATTATTGATTTAAGTGCCGATGATTGCTTCCTATCTTGGCGGTTCTTTTTAAATACGGCAAAAGATGAAAGTGCAATTAGAGAAATTTTTGAATGGGTTGAGGATGATGCTGATATTAATATCACGCTCTGTGGTGGTTTGTTTGCACAGGAAGAACCGCCCCCCGCTGCGCGGGAATCGATAGCAGAAAAGCTTGCATCAACGCCAGCAGTCGCGGAGGTTATTGCGGTTAATCCGAGCCCCAAAGCAGCGGTAGCTAAAGTAACGACTCCAGCTGCAGCAGAATCAACCTCAATCAGAGTGGGCATCGATAAAGTTGATTCATTAATCAATATGGTAGGGGAGTTGGTTATTACGCAAGCTATGTTAAGTCAAATTGGAGAGCAGGAGGTCACCGAAGCGAGTATCGCTGCCTTGCAAGAAGGCTTAGCGCAATTAGCGCATAACACCCGAGATTTACAAGAGAGCGTTATGCGAATTCGTATGCTCCCGATCAGTTTTGTATTTAGCCGTTTTCCTCGTTTAGTAAGAGATATTTCGCAAAAGTTAAATAAACAAGTCGAGCTTAAACTACTTGGAGAGCAGACCGAGCTTGATAAGACCGTAATGGAGAAAATATCAGACCCTATGGTGCACTTAGTGCGTAACTCTTTAGATCATGGTTTAGAGACTGTTGAACAGCGCATAGCAGCTGGTAAAGATCCTGTTGGCAAGGTAACCCTGAATGCGTTTCATCAAGGGGGTAATATTGTTATAGAAATCATGGATGACGGACAAGGTCTGAATACGGCAAAAATAAAACAAAAAGCCGTTGCTAATGGATTAGTTTCCGACACGGATGAGTTGGATGATGATGAAATTAATGAATTGATATTTATGCCAGGTTTTTCAACCGCGGATGAAGTGAGTGACATCTCTGGGCGCGGTGTGGGAATGGATGTAGTCCGGCGTAATATTCAATCCCTCAATGGCTCTGTAGAAGTGTCATCTGCCGCAGGTGTTGGTTCTACATTTACGATTAGGCTGCCGCTAACGTTGGCTATTTTAGATGGTCAGCTAGTTCGAGTCGCGAAGCATACCTATATTATCCCCCTCATTTCCATTGTTGAATCACTGCAAATTGATATCAGCAAAGTGAGTCGAGTAGGTAAGGATTTAGATGTTCTTAGGCTACGAGATGAATATATCCCGATCTTACGCTTATACACTATTTTTAATCATCAAGGGGCAATAGAAACGCTTGATAAAACCTTACTCGTGGTGGTTGAAAGCGACAATCAAAAAGTAGGCTTATTAGTGGATGATTTATTGTCGCAGCAGCAAGTGGTGATCAAAAGCTTAGAAGCAAATTACCAAAAAGTGGATGGTGTGTCGGGTGCGACTATTTTAGGTGACGGGCGCGTTTCATTGATTGTTGATATCAGTGGCTTAATTAAATTGTCGGGGCTAAGAAAGCCTGGAAGCCAAGATTTACTAATTGAATCGAAAGCAAGTTTGGAGGCGTCATGATCTCTGCGCAAAGCAAAGTAGATAACAAAATAGTGCTGGAACAAGCGCAAGGCGTTAAGCAGTTTTTAACTTTTATTATGGCTGATGAAGAATATGGCGTTGATATTTTAACGGTTCAAGAAATTCGTAGTTGGGAAGAGATCACTGAAATCCCCAATGCTCCTGATTATCTCAAAGGAGTCATTAATCTACGAGGCACCATAGTGCCTATTTTAGATTTGAGATTACGCTTTGGCTTAGCGGCAATAGATTATGGCCCGCTGACCGTAGTGATAGTAGTGAAAGTGCATTTTGCGCAAAACAGTAAAATTATGGGCGTGGTCGTTGATGCTGTGTCGGATGTTTACAGTATCGCAGAGCAAGATGCGAAAACAGTGCCCAGTTTAACAGATTCAGAAAATGCTGAATTCGTAGCAGGATTGGTTAACGTTGGTGAAAAAATGGTGGCGTTACTTGATCTGAAAAAAACAATGGATATTTAGTGTCTTCACTAAATAAGCAAATGTAAATAAACAAAAAGGTGAAGGGCATGGGGTGGTTTAGCAATTCTAAAAATTCAAGATCTGACAATGATTTGGTTGTTGAGGCGTTAAATAAGTCACTCGCAGTCATTGAGTTTGAGCCAAGTGGCGTTATTTTAACGGCGAATGATAATTTCTTAACTGTTATGGGCTATCGACTTGAAGAAGTTCAAGGGCAGCACCATGCAATTTTTGTTGCTGAGAATGAAGCTAAAAGCACGGAGTATCAAGCATTTTGGCAGCGTTTACGCGCGGGTGAGTTTATTTCAGATGAATTTAAGCGGATTGCTAAAGATGGCCGCAACGTGTGGATACAAGCAACCTATAACCCTGTGCTAGACAGTACTGGCGCAGTCACTAAGGTGGTTAAATTTGCCAGCGATATTACCGCACAAAAAAATAAAGCCCATGAAACGGCAGGGCAGATTGAAGCTATTGATAAGTCACAAGCGGTGATTGAATTTGAACTTGATGGGACGATTATTTCGGCTAACGCAAACTTCTTACAGACCTTAGGTTATCAAAGTGATGAAATTGTCGGTAAGCACCATAGTATGTTTGTTGAAACAGCCTACTCAAAAAGTGATGAGTATCAACAGTTTTGGAAAAAGCTTAGTCGTGGCGAGTTTGATTCTGGTGAATATTTACGCATCGCAAAGGATGGCTCAGTAATCTGGATCCAGGCTTCCTACAACCCAATTTTTGACTTAACTGGCAAGCCTTACAAAGTTGTTAAATACGCTACTGATATAACTGCGCAAAAACAAGCAGAAGTAAAATCATTGCATGACGCACAACTTTCCCAAGCTCTACAAGTATGCCAAGCCAATGTGATGATAGCTGATAATAATTTAGAAATTGTTTACGTTAACGATCAAGTGCAGCGTATGTTACAAGCACGCGAAGAGACTCTTAAAACTGTACTACCAAGTTTTTCGGTCGCAAATCTAGTGGGCACTTGTGTTGATGATTTTCATAAAAAACCAGAACATCAAAGGCAGCTACTGGCTGAGTTACAGCAGCCACACAAAGCACAATTACGCTTAGCAGGGCTTATTTTTAGTTTGATTGCGACTCCTTGGGTTGGCACCGATGGCGAACGGCTTGGCACTATTGTTGAGTGGCAAGACATTACTGATGAGGTAAATCGGGCTGAAAAAGAAAAGCTCGAAGCAGAAGAAAATTTGCGAGTGCGCCGTGCTCTCGATCGCGTTGCTACCAATACCATGATTGCTGATGCTAGTAACGACATTATATATATGAATGAAGCCGTCTTAAAAATGATGCAAGTGGCAGAGTCCGATTTACGTAAAGATTTACCGCATTTTGATAGTAGTCAGCTAATGGGGCAAAATATCGATGTGTTCCATAAAAATCCAGCCCATCAACGGAATATGTTAGCTAAGTTAGAAACGACCTATAAAACAGAAATTCTAGTAGGTGGCAGAACATTTGGCTTGATTGCCAACCCTATTTTTACGCCTGAGAACACACGTATTGGCACGGTTGTGGAGTGGACGGATCGCACTGCAGAAGTCGCCATAGAACAAGAAATGGCAGGTTTAGTAAGTGCCGCAGGTAAGGGGGAGTTACAAGTAAGAGTTGAAGAAGCCAATAAAAATGGTTTCTTCCTACGCTTAGCGCAAGGACTAAATAGTTTAGTTTCTATCGTTGATGCTGCCGTATCAGATACTGCAACTATGTTAGATGCGTTAGCTAATGGTGATTTAACGATTCGTATCGAAAAAGATTATCAAGGTTCGTTTAATAAATTAAAGCAAGACGCCAATACAACAGCAGATAAATTGACAGAAGTAATAAACCGCATAAACACCTCCGCTACGCTAGTTGCCAGTGGAGCAGAAGAAATATCGCAAGGTAATGCTGATTTAAGTCAGCGCACTGAAGAGCAAGCTTCATCATTAGAAGAAACCGCAGCAAGCATGGAGCAAATGACCAGCACGGTTAGACAAAATGCCGACAATGCAAAAGTTGCCAATCAGCTGGCTGAAGAAACACAAAGTAAAGCGCAACAAGGAGGGGAGGTTGTTAACCGTGCGGTAACTAGTATGTCAGCCATTAATGAGTCGAGTAAGAAAATCGCAGATATTATTAGTGTGATTGATGAAATTGCTTTTCAAACTAATTTATTAGCGCTGAATGCAGCAGTTGAAGCGGCGAGAGCTGGAGAGCAAGGCCGTGGCTTTGCTGTGGTCGCAGGTGAAGTGCGTAATTTAGCCCAGCGTTCAGCGGGAGCGGCAAAAGAAATTAAAGAGCTGATCCGCGATAGTGTTGGTAAAGTTGAAGACGGTACTTTGTTAGTGAACGAATCAGGCGCCACTTTGAAAGAAATTGTGGTTGCAGTACAAAAAGTAACGGAAATGATTTCAGATATTGCACAGGCGTCTGAAGAGCAAAGCTCGGGTATTGAGCAGGTAAATAAAGCGATATCACAAATGGACGAAATGACGCAACAAAATGCAGCGCTGGTCGAAGAAGCTTCAGCTGCAGGCGAGTCGATGTCTGAGCAAGCAAATGATATGCGTCGCTTGCTTAATTTTTTCACTATAAGTGAGCAACACGAGTCAACTGTGGCGTCAGTGAAACCAGTGACTGCACCTGCTCGCAGTACTAATATTCGTAGCACTAATATTCGCAGTAAGGTACGAGGCGATAATTTTGCCGATTCAACAGATGAGTGGGAGGAGTTTTAAGTTTCTGTAAACTAAATGCCCGAAAACAATAACGTAAGTAAAGGCGTTACGCTGTACCACGGCTTTACTTGCCATTGTTGTAACGTTTAACCGCATTGCTGACGCGCCTATTACGAGTATCTGTAATGAAAGAGTTTTTATTAACCGATAGTGACTTTAAACAGATAGCAACGATTGTTTATCAGGCGTGCGGCATTGTTTTAGGTGAGCATAAACGGGAAATGGTTTATTCACGTCTTGCGCGCCGTATCCGAGCCTTAGGGTTTACAAGTTTTAAGCAATATTTGGCTTATTTACAGAACCATAAAGAACAAGAGTTTAGCGATTTTATAAACGCGTTAACCACTAATTTGACTTCATTTTTTCGAGAGTCACATCATTTTGATTATTTAAAATCACACGTAGTGCCTAAGTTATTAGTTGCCAATAAAAGTACTCGACGAGTGCGGATCTGGTCGGCTGGTTGCTCAACAGGGGAAGAGTCTTACTCTCTCGCTATGACCTTGCATGGCTTATTTCCTGGTGATTGGGATGTGAAAATCTTAGCCACAGATTTAGATTCAAACGTATTAGCAAAGGCGCAGTCTGGTACTTACACTGCAGCGAATGTTAGCGGACTGGAACGACAGCAATTACAGCGTTGGTTTTTAAAAAGCAAAGATGGCGAGCAGTTCAAAGTTAAACCTGAGTTACAGCAGAGCATTCACTTTAAGCGTTTGAACTTATTGCAGCAGTGGCCGATGAAGGGACCTTTTGATGTGATTTTTTGTCGTAATGTAGTGATTTATTTTGATAAACAAACAAAAGATCAGCTATTTACTCGTTACTGCAATATTTTAGCTGAGCAAGGGTATTTATTTTTAGGTCACTCTGAAACGATCGGGAAGGAACATCGTGAGTTTAAAAATTTAGGTAAAACGATGTACCTTAAGGTGAGCTATGGAGCATAATTTTAAACCTGTATTGCATGGCTTTGAGCATATCAAACGCTTTTGGGATTCAGGATTGCAGCGAGTCGTCGCTAAAGTTTTACCCGGTGAGTTTTATGTATCGAAACACGATGAAGTTATTTCTACGGTGTTAGGCTCATGCATTGCTGCATGTATTTATGATGACAAGTTAGGTATTGGTGGTATGAATCACTTTATGCTGCCTATTGAAAGAGGTGCAGAGCCTACTAGCGCACATAATTTAAATTGTCGTTATGGTAATTGGGCAATGGAGTTTTTAATAAATGAAGTACTTAAAAATGGCGCATCGAGGCAAAACTTAAAAATAAAATTATTTGGTGGCGGGAAGATTATTCGCTCAATGACTGATATAGGCCTTGGTAATATTCGCTTTGCACATTCCTATGTACAAGAAGAGGGGTTAAACTTAGTGTCACATGATGTGGGTGGTCCTTGGCCTCGCAAGGTCAATTTTAATCCTCAAACAGGGAGAGTGCAGGTGAAAAAATTGCGTGAAATGCACAGTGAGGCAATCGAAAAACGCGAAATCAGCTATTTACACCATATCGAAGAACAAGATTCAAAAACCGATATCGAGTTATTCTAAGGGGCTTAGTATGGTCAAGGTGCTAGTAATTGATGACTCGCCATTGATACGACGGGTATTAACTGAAATTTTGCAGCAGGCTGATGACCTTGAAGTTGTAGGCAGCGCAGAAGATCCTTATCAAGCACGAACAATGATTAAGCAGCTTAATCCTGATGTACTCACCTTAGATATTGAAATGCCAAAAATGGATGGCATTAGTTTTTTGAAAAACTTAATGCGACTGAGACCGATGCCAGTGGTAATGATCTCAACACTGACGCAAAAAGGTTCTCCTATCACTTTGGAAGCTTTGGAGTTAGGGGCGGTTGATTTTATTGCGAAGCCAACAGTCAATGCTTCTAAGCAATTTACCCAGTACGCAAAAGTAGTGCAACAAAAGGTACGTACAGCCGCTGCAGCCCGAGTACGAGCTTTTAAGCTTAATGAAGTTAAGCCAATAGAAACATTACATAACAGCCAGTTTAGCCTGAAAAAAGTGGTGGCAATTGGGGCATCAACAGGCGGCACTGAAGCTATCAAAGAAGTATTAATACGAATGCCGGAAAACTGCCCGCCAATAGTGATCACTCAGCATATCCCACCAGTGTTTAGCAGTTCGTTTGCGCAGCGAATGGACCGAACTTGCGCTATTAATGTGAAAGAAGCGCAGCATGGCGATAAGTTGGCCGCTGGCTGGGCATATATTGCACCAGGGGATCAGCATTTGAGTGTGGTACAACGAGGGAGCAGTTTATACTGCCAACTTGATCAGAGCGATCCGGTCAATCGCCACCGCCCAGCGGTTGATGTATTATTCAATTCTCTGGTTGAGGTGTGTCCCAAAAATACAATTGCGGCTTTATTGACTGGTATGGGGAACGATGGTGCGAAAGGCTTACTAGCATTAAAACAGCATGGCGCATATACCGTAGCGCAAGATGAGCTATCGTCTGTGGTATGGGGAATGCCTAAAGCCGCGATTGAATTGGGCGCGGCTATAGATGTTGTTTCACTTGATAGGGTTGCTCAGCAGTTATTGAGTCAAGCAATTAAGCATTAATCGACGATCACCCAGGGTTGAGAAAACCAATAGTAACTACCCTTGTGACTAATTGATGGTGCTGTACAGTTAAATCGAGAGCGACCTTGAGCAAGCGGTTTTGGTGAATTTATCACCACGGTATCTGCAGCCGACCATACTAATTTTGCTTGACCGACTCCTGATACATAACACGCTAACTGACTTTTATGAAAATCGTCCATATTAAATTGGATGCTAATTTGCGGTGGGTTTTCATTCGTTACACTATCTAGATAACTGAGTTTTTGGATTGAAAATGCGCGAGAGTTAAGTTTAGTGATTAAAGTGTCAAGCTTGCTATAAAAGCCAGATGCAGGGAAGCGAGGTAAGCGGCTAAAATCAGACTCTTTATTAACGGCGCCTGAGTGTTGACCAATACCAATAAATCCCAGCTCCTTTACTAAACTTTGTAATTGGTTATTAAATTCACCATAAGGATACGCTAAGTATTTATAATCATGACCAATTTCTTCTTTTATACGTTGTTGTGATGACAAAATATCCTGTTTGATACGTGCTTGCCATTGCTGGGTTGTTTCATTGGCTAGTTTATGGTGTAGGTAATCATGTTGTGCACTATGATTGCTGATCAGTGCCCCTTTTTTGGCAAGCTCTCTGAGTTTATCCCAACCCATCACATAAGCTTCACCTTCATCAATCAATTTTGGATTAACAAAAATGGTGTAAGGGTATTTAAATTTCTCTAATATCGGCGCGGCTTGTTCGTAATTGTTGTTGTAACCATCATCAAAGGTAATTGCGACAGTTTTATCTGGTAAACTTTGGCCTTGTTGTAAGCTTGTCAGTAAATCATTCAATGGGATGACATTAAAATCATGGTCTTTTAAATAATTCAGGTGTTCAGTGAAGGTTTCTGCACTAACACTTGTGACCGCCGGTAAGGTTTCACTGACATGATGGTACTGTAAAATAACTGCGCTGTGAGCAGGTAAAGATAGCCAGAATAGGATTGATAATACACTGTGAAAAAGTTTCTTAAACGTCATAAAGCACACCATAAAAGCTTGCTGTTGTTAGCCGGTCCAATGATACTATCAAATATAACCGTGCCACTGTTAGGATTAGTTGATACTGCTGTAATTGGCCACCTTGGCAGCGCGCATTTTCTGGCTGGCATTGCGCTAGGCGCCACTGTGATTTCGTTATTATTTTGGCTTGCTGGTTTTTTACGTATGAGCACTACGGGGTTAGTTGCACAAGCTTACGGAAAAAAAGACTACCGCCAATTAGCAGGGTTATTGAAGCGCAGCTTACTTTTAGCGCTCATGGTTGCGTTTATATTAATTGCTTTATCTGGGCTGATCAAGCATGCCATAGCCTACCTTTCTGGCTCCAGTGATGAAGTACTTGTGCAAGCCTATCGTTATTTTGAAATTCGCATTTTCAGTGCCCCTGCGGCACTTTGTAATTTAGTGTTATTAGCGTGGATGCTGGGGGTTCATTATGGCAAAGGGCCTTTTTACTTATTACTCGTCACCAACCTTACCAACATTGTATTAGACATTTATTTTGTGGTGTTTTTAGATTGGCAAGTGGCTGGCGCTGCATGGGCGTCAGTGATTGCTGATTATATAGCCTTTATCTTTGCATTATTTTTAGTGTTTAAATTAGCAAGAAAAATGGCGGTTCCCTTGCTTATTAGTGGCTGGTTTAGCGCACAGCAAATATGGGCCCTGTTAAGTTTGAATCGTGATATTTTCATTCGCTCCTTAATTTTGCAGCTTTGCTTTAGCTTTATGACCTTCTATGGGGCCCGTATTGGCGAGATAACCTTGGCAGTGAATGCGGTATTGCTAAACTTTTTAATGTTAGTCAGTTTTGCTTTAGATGGCATCGCTTATGCTAGTGAGGCAAAAGTGGGGCAAGCAAAAGGCCAAGGGAGTGCGCGACGCGTTCACTTATGGGTAAAAATTAGTGTATTTTGGGGGGCGCTTTTTGCCTTTGCGTACTGCGTGTTTTTTGCTTTGTTAGGCTCGCAGATAATTACTTTATTAACCGATATACCGAAAGTTATTGAAGCGGCAAATAGCTACCTACCATGGTTGATTTTTATGCCGCTTGCAGCAATGAGTTGCTTTTTGTTTGATGGTATTTTTGTTGGTTTAACGCGTGCAAAAGATATGCGTAATACAATGGTATTTTCAGCGTTAGTCGGTTTTTTTGGCGTGTTTTGGCTATTTAGTGATTGGCAAAATCATGGCTTGTGGTTAGCAATGAGCTGCTTTATGTTGCTTAGGGGCTTAACCTTAATTGCCCGCTACAGGCAGTTACGAAGAGCTAATCAATTGCTTCGTTAAAATTCTATCGGTACATACTATTAATTACGTGTGTTAATTTTTAGTTTCGTCTATCCTTATTCTTTATGCTGAAGTTTGAAATAAAGGGTAGAGAAAAATATGCTAAGTCGGTTGTTGGTGTTAGCTTGCATTTTCTGTTTTGTACGATGTGAAAATACCTTGGCAGCCTTTCAACATTACGGCATCGAAGAAGGGCTTTCGCAAAGTGTAGTATTCAACATTCAGCAAGATCAACAAGGGTTTATGTGGTTTGCTACTCAAGATGGTTTAAATCGTTTTGATGGTAATCAGTTTGAGGTGTTTAAAACATCGGCGAAAAGTAACAACTCACTTTCTAATAATTACATTTACCCTTTGCTATTAGATAGCCAAAATCAACTGTTTATAGGTACTCGGCATGGTGGGGTGAATCATTTAAACCTATTCAGTTATCAGTTTGCTTCCCCTCAACTCGAAAACAAACGTATTACGGCGCTACTTAATTATAAAAACTGGCTGATAGTTGGTACTTTTGACGGCATGGTATATCGGCTTAACCAAAATACCGCTGAAGTTGAGCTCATTGCGAATGAATTACTAAAGCCGGTGTATGCACTCACTATAGTGAAAGACATAATTTGGATTGGCACACATGGTAATGGCCTGCATCATTTTGATCTAAAAGAAAATAACTTTGTAGCAGATTATTTACTTAACGTGTTTGGTGACGTGCCAGTTCATCCTAGTATTTTTGCCATTAAACAAAGTAGTGATTCGCATATTTGGTTGGCTACGCAAGGTGGTGGCGTGTATGAAATCGATTTAATCAAAAACAGTTATCAAAATTGGCGACATGATCCCAACAATGCCAACTCGCTATCAAGCGATCAAGTACGCGATATTGCATTTGACCAGCAAGGACGCGTTTGGTTGGCAACTCGTGGTGCTGGAGTCAGTATCTATGATCGACAAAGCAAACAGTTTAGCCGTTTAGAGCACGATCCATTTGATAGTTATAGTCTTGCACACAATAGGGTGTATAGCGTGTTTCAGGACCAAACTGGCATTATGTGGTTTGGTACAGCCAATGGCATTAGTAAGCTTGATCCAACCACCCTTAATTTTAATAAATTGAAAAAGCCTAATCCACTCACCAGCAATGATGCATGGGCCTTGTATGAAGACCCGCAACAACGCATTTGGTACGGAAGCTGGGGAGGTGGCATTGATATACTGGATCGCCAATTTAATCGCATAAAACATTTAGATAAAGATTCACAACCTTTGGCGTTATCAAGTAATGCCATTAAAGCTATTACGCAAGATCAGCAGGGCAATACATGGATTGGTACGTGGGCTGATGGTATCGATGTGATCACTAAACAAGGCCAACTGATCTCTTATAAAGCAGGCATTGGCGAGCATGGTTTGACTGAAAATAGTATTTATTGTTTGTTAGTAGATAAACATAATGATGTATGGGTAGGAACTAATGGAGGTGGTTTATTTCGCTTTGATAGCACGACCCAACAATTTATCAGTTATGCAGTTAAGCAAGGTGATTCAAACCTAATAATAACGGCTCCACGGGTTACCAGTATTTACCAAGATAACGATCAGCAATTATGGCTTGCCACTGATGGTAAAGGAGCTTACCGCTATGATTTTATGAGTAACCAACTAACCAATTATACCAAGCAAGAAAATGGCATGGGATTGAGTCATAACACAGTGCGTGCATTTTTACGGCGTGACAATAATGATATGTGGTTGGCGACCTCAGATGGCATTAATATTCTTAGTGCAGACTCTGAAAAAATTATTCATATAGGTCTTGAGCAAGGGTTGCCTAATCAGGTTGTCTACGGCTTACTTAGTGGCAAGCAGCATAATGTGTGGCTAAGTACAAATAACGGTTTAGTTAAAATTGACAGTCAAAGCTATCAAATTACTCATTTTCAAGCTAAAGATGGTTTGCAGGGCAATGAATTTAACGCGGGGGCTTATTTAAAAAGTAAGACTGGGCAGATTTTCTTTGGTGGCACACAGGGGGTGACCGTGTTTCAGCCTGGGGAGCATACGCAAAATCAGGGAAGCGCAAAGCTTGCGCTAACAGCGTTAAGTTTTGACGATAACGCATTGGTTAATAGGTATGATAGTGCGCTGGGGATGCATTATGAAATTGAGAAAAGCCGCCAGTTAGAGATTGCTGCTGATGTGCAGCGGGTATCATTAACGATTAACTACCTACATTACTTAGAACCCGACAAAAACCAATATCGTTACCGTTTAACCGGTTTCGAGCAGCAATGGCGTACCGCACAGGGCAGCAACTTAAAAATTGATTACACAAACCTACCTCCTGGGCAGTATCAGTTAATCGTTGAAGCATTCTCTAAAACGGGTGTGCAAGCCTTAGCTCCGGTATTCATCAATTTTAATGTACTTACCCCTTGGTGGCGCTCTTGGGTATTCTATATTGGCTACTTTTTTGTTGGTATTGCTGCTATTTGGCTGTGTATTGTTTTATGGACGCGTCGGTTAAGGCATCAAAAAGCGGAATTGGAAGAGTTTGTGGCGCTGCGCACTCAAGAAATAGCCCAGCAAAAAACACTTATCGAGCAGCAGGCAAGCGCACTTAGTGATACATTAGAAAATAAAGTACGCTTTTTCACTCATGCCTCACATGAGTTAAGGACCCCACTGAGCTTATTAGTCGCGCCGTTGCAAGCGCTGCTTGCTAACGAAAGTAATGAGAAAAAAAGACACAATCTAAATTTAGCACTACGAAACGCGAAGCGGTTGGAAAACCTAGTCGATAAGCTGTTAACCCTCACACGTTTTGATGAAAGTAGCGCTGAAGAGATCAAATATATTTCTCTTTCGGCAATCGCTCGTGAAGTTGCAGCTCAATTTAATGTGTTGGGTGAGCAGCAATTGCAGTTTGATTACCAAATAGACGATGGCCTGTATGTAAATGCCAGCCGCGAAGGTTTGATTACGATCTTTAGTAACCTATTAAGTAATGCGTTTAAATATACAACTCAAGGAGAGATCGAGTTTATTGTCTTACGACAAACACAGCAGGTAAAAATTACAGTTCGTGATACCGGACGCGGCATTGCAGAGGTTGAAAGAGATAAAGTTTATGACTTGTTCTATCGTGCCAGCGGTCACTCAAACATTGAAGGCAGTGGCGTAGGCTTATCAATAGTAAAGCGTCTTGTTGATAAATATAAAGGCAAAATCACACTAAGTAGTACGCTATTAAAAGGCACTGAATTTACGGTATTGCTCGATTTAGTTACGCCATTACCAAAGCGAACAACTGCGTTGCTACAGCATGTTACCCCAGTTACAAGTAACCCAAACAGTAATAAAACGGCGACCATATTGGTGGTTGAAGATAACGATGATCTTCGTCATTACTTGCATAGTGAACTCAGTATTAAATACAAAGTATTGACTGCTGAAAATGGTAAGGTGGCGATGGATTTATTACTTGAATACGTGCCTGACCTAATTATTACCGATTTAATGATGCCTGAAATGGATGGTTTTAGTCTTTTACAAGAGTTACACCGATCGCATGTAACCTGTCATATCCCAGCAATTATTTTAACAGCTAAAGGGGATCACGATAGTAAATTAAAAGGTTTAAACCATTATGCAATGGATGTAATAACGAAACCATTTGAGCGTGCTGAGTTATTAGTGAAAGTTGATAACTGGGTTGATTGGGTTGCCAAATATCATCAGCAAAGAACAACGCACAGTTCTCATTCGCAGCTAGACGCGACAACCGCGATGACAGATCCAAAAGATTCCCAGCTGTTAATTAATATTGATACGTTTTTAGCGGAAAACTACCATCGTCCCGAGTTAACTGTGCCTATGTGTGCAAAACAGCTCGCTTTAAGTGAACGACAATTGCAGCGAAAATTAAAAGTGCTCGTTAATGTATCTCCCACAGAATACATCCGTGATTATCGACTAACCAAAGCGGCGGAGTTAATTCGCACGGGTCAGCAAATAAACTTAGTTATTGAAAAAGTTGGTTTTACCTCCCGATCTCACTTTTCAAAGACTTTTAAAGCTAAATACAATATGACTGCAAAAGAATTTCAGTGTTCTAATTGATTGAATTTTAATGATTTGTCGCTATAGAGAACATTTTAGTCGTAATAGAGAGCGGATTTTTATTGAGTCTGCTCTATGATATTCATTAGCACAGCTTGAAACACTGCGTGCAGATGAAATTTCTCCTTAGGCAGAGGTTGGAGAGTAGGCCCGGCCTTTGCCATTTTCTTGTACAAGCCATAGTCACACCCATCTATATAGCCCATCAGCTTTCTTGTTTTGTGCAGTATTCATTACCTGCAACAACAGGTCACTTAATTAATAAAAAGCACTCACTCAAAACAGGAGTAATTGTGTTTTTTATTACTTAATTTAATTTTAAGATCTTGATAGTTAATGTTTTGTCGGTATCTCGCTCATTTTAGTCGCATATGAGCACCTTTATTTTATTAAATTATTCTACGCTATTTAATTAGCTCATTTCATTAAGGCATATGTACAAATTAAGCACCTAGAAAGACCGTTGTACATGGATGTTTATAATTGCTAATCGCCACTATTTTCCTCTTTGTATTTTCGTGATGTCTTATTGCTATCGCTGAAATGAAAACGCAGATCTAAACATGCCAGCGTGGCAATCAAACATTGATTACACGCATTTGCTTGGTGATTAAATAAAGGAAAATACTATGTACTCACAAAGTAGAATTAAAGCGCTGGGAGCAGCGACACTACTCGTTAGTTCTCTTCATCTTGCAGGATGTGGAGGTGGTGGAAGTGATGATTCACCAGCTCCAACCCCCCAGCCAGTTGATAACAATAAACCCACAGTGAGTATAACGAGCGATACAGAGGTAACTGAAGGTAATGATATTACAGTTACGGCTTCCGCCACAGACAGTGATGGTAGTATCGCAAGCTATGCTTGGAAATATGTTTCTGGTCCGCAAGTAACGCTATCAGGAGCCAATGAGAAGCAAGTGAGTTTTACTGCTCCAGATATTGAAGATGACCAACAGTTAGTCCTTGAAGTGGTGGTCACAGATGACAAAGGAGCAACAGCAACGGCAACAGTCACTATCAATATCAAGCGTAAGGTTTTAACAGTAACTATTACCGGTATCGTGACGGATGGGCCGATTGACTCACCCAATATTGTGGTGATGGTTGGTGATGAAGAATTTACAATCGATGCGGATCAAAGCGGTAAATATAGCATTGAAATCACAGTTGATGACTCTGATGCTGATAAGTTAGTGAAGTTGGTTGCGTTGGGTAATAACGCGATTAATCCTGAAGTTGAATTCATTTCACAATTGCGCTCGGTGGCCACTTTACTATCGCAAGCTGGAGAAGATGGAAAACTGACGAAAGATGAAAATTTCGGCGTTAATATAACCAATGTTAGTACAGCCGAATTTGCACTACTTAGCCGTGATAATGGTGAAGTAATTGATGAGCAAACACTCGATAAAGCATTATTAGCAGTTGATGCTGATGAAAAACTGCTATTAGCAGCACTGATCAAAATAATTGTTGATAATGACGAATATGCGCTACCGGAAGGAGTGGAGTCGACTTTTGACTTAATTAGCAATGCAGATGATATTGAAAACTTTGTTAATACAGTAAATAACCAAGATCCGACATTAATTGCGACAATAAAAGAGGCAATAAAAGAAGATGGTGAGCTAGTAGATAATAGTATTGGTGGGATCAGCGGCCAGTATGTAATGTTAACGCCTAAGTATTATAACTATAGTTCTTCACAAGTTAATTTTAATAGTGATGGCTCTGGTTATTATAGTACCTATAATATCGATACATCGTTTACTTGGCAGCAACAAGATGGCGATATTGCAATTTCACTCGCTGAGCCGGTGAAAGAGTCATGCAGCTTTGTTTCAGACGACAGTGGCACTCAACAAGAGCAGTGTAACTACCTAGTTGCAATGAGTATGACCGTTTTGTTAGAGAACGAAGCTAATCGCACAGTGGAGTTCTATGAACAATACCAGACAATAGCAGAGTCATCTGCTGAGGTGGTAAATACAAACGAGTACACTAGTAACCTAACTTTAATCGCGAAAGAAAAAACCTTATCAGTAAATGAACAGCAACTGGTTGGGACTTGGTATGTAGATCGTATTTCTCGGCTTGATGGTTTTAGTGAGGCCGTTGCACTGAACTTGCAAAGTGGTGGTACAGGTACATTGGTTGATAATGATAAAACCCCAGTTGCAATCACTTGGACTATTGTTGGTAATCAGCTACAAGTAAGCAGCGAAGCTGAAGAGCTTAGTTTTAATTATGCATTTTGGTTGGTTAAAGATGTTGTTGCAGGCTATCAGTTTGTTGCATCGTTGAATGCTAAAGATGAAAGTGCAACGCGTACTGCCTCCGGATTAATGATTAAAGATAACTCTTTAACATTTGAACGTTCAGAATTATTAGGTAAATGGACTATTTACCAAGGTTATAACGTGCCGCAAACAGATCTTCATTATGATGTATATGAAGATGGCTTAATGAACTTTAATCTTGACCAAGACTACCGCTCTTGGTTAGTCGATAGCGAAGGTAAATTCATTCGTAATAATTATTTTACTGATTCGGGTGTCCAACCTATCTGTGATCGTCCGGATAATAGCTGTCCAGTTTATAGTGAGTTTTCACAGCAACTACTGGCGAAGCATAATGGCCATTACTACAGCTACCGTAAATACCGTTTCTTTAATTATGATGGTAGTGAGAGAATGGAAGATTACTCGTCATATATTCGTGAATTTTCGGTATCAGTTGATTATGGCGTTAATAAATTTGCCCCTTATTGGTTAGAGAATAATTCAGGATTTGATGAGAATGGTTACCCAACCAATGTTAATTACATCACACTTTATACGCCAAAAGAGCAAGCGGTAGAATCAGTTACCATTGCGACAACGTATAACGAAGAGCTTGATAAAAATGAGTACACGCTAACTCAGCAGTATCAGGGCATGACTACTGAAAATAGCTATACCTTAGCGGCAGGAAAAATACTCTTTGGTACGATGAAAGCTGAAATCAGTGACTTTGATCGTGATTACTTAACTGTTTGTATTTATGAAAATACAGCAACCTGTACAGAGTCAGATAAGCAACGTTGGTATTTTGATGCTGCCAAAGCGCAACAACAAGTAGTTGCTGTTCGCCCAACACCGGCTCATCCACTGGATGGCGCGTGGCAATTAGCGCATGAACCAACTGCAATCATTGTTTTCTTAGATGGTAAATGGGTTCATATACAAACGAATGATGGTGATAATGTTGACGATGCATTTTCTGGTTATGAAGTGGGTGATTTTATCTGGGATGAAGCAACAGGCCAATTAACCGTAAATGTGATTGAAGACACCAATGGTTCGTGGGGCTTAAGCAGTGATGTTGTCTCTCCAGGGACAGATAATATTCGCAATGTCATCTATGCGAGTGCCCAAAGCGATGGTGATACGCTCCTGCTGACTGTGGATGAATGTGCTGACAGTTATAGTGGTAGTAAATGTGTTGAAGGTGATGAGGGGTATGAACGGTTCAGTTATGAAATGACGCGTGTTTATGACCCCGCTCAACCACATGTAGGTGGCTACTATGAAGGCTCTATTGCTAACAATGATTTCTTCTTATCGGTACTAAAAAGTGATGGTTACTTCTTTGAGTTTGAAAATACAAGTGAGTATGAAAAAGGCATTGCTGTAGGGACTTATACAGTGCAAGGCGATCCAAGCGGTGACCCTGACGTTTTAAGTGTTACTGTTGAAACGTATATCAATGAATTGGATGAACCTGAATATTATGACCCATACTTTGTTGTCAAAGCTCAAGGAAATCAACTGATTTGGCATGATGGCGATGACTTCGGTGTGATGCAGCGAGTCACTAATATTATTGAGCCGATTAGCTTTACTGAAGCGGATGTTCTTGGCCAGCATATCTTACGCTATATCACTGAAGATGGCAGCGGCACGGTGGAGCTGTTAATCGAAGTGAAAAGTGACAAGACAGCTCGCTTTGAAATTAACGGCGAAATCCGTAATGTTGAATGGTCTTTAGAGCTTGGGCACCTTAAGTTGTATAGCCCACTTGAACTGGAAGGTGATTCAGCCTATGGCGTGTTGATTTCGCCAGAAGCGATGATTGCAGATGGCTTTGTGGTATCAGCATTTGGCTTCGAAGCACCAGCTAATCACCCTGATCAAGAAGACCCAGAATTACACATTAGTGTGATGGGAGAAATGATCAAACACCCTTAGTAATAGTAAATAAATTAACACCAGGGTTCGATGACCTTGGTGTTAATTACTTCGTTATAACCGATGCTATTTAAATAAGGAGTGATGTAATGAAGTTCTTATTTTTAACCTTATTCTTCATCTTACTCAGTGGTTGTGAGACTGTAGATTCAATGCAGCAAGATCTTACTGAGCTAAGTAATAGTGTATTTTCAAGCTCTGAGGAGCAACCTGCTGCCGAAGATGCATTTTTCAAAGCACAAGAAGCATTTAATGAAGCCGATAAAGTTAAGCAACGCAAAGCCTCTTTAAATGCACAGCAGCGAAGCTTATGGATTGAACTTGAAAAAGATTATAATCAGCTGGTGGCTGACCCAAGTCGCTCAATTGAACAGGCGTCGTTTTTTTCAAATGTTACGCTGGCAGATAACGTTATGTCTAGAAGTGTACAATTTATTGAGTTGATAGAAAAAAGTGACTAATTCTTAAAAGTTGTTGAGGTTTATGATACAACGTTAATATTCTCAACTTTTAGTTACAAATATGACAGAACTTTACCATTGGTTTGATTTAATTGGCATCGCGGTATTTGCAATGTCAGGTACTCTCATTGCCTATGATAAAAAAATGGACGGTTTTGGTGTCTTTGTATTGGCAACGGTTACTGCGATAGGTGGTGGCACAATCCGAGATTTAATTTTGGATGTTCCAGTATTTTGGTTACACGATCAGAGCTATTTTATTGCTATTTTTGTTTCTGTATTTGTTACCACACGTTTGATAAATAAACAAAAGTCAATTCCACTGTATCATTTACAGGTTGCAGATGCGTTTGGTTTAGCCTTCTTTTCTGTTATGGGGGCGCAGAAAGCGCTGCTTGCAGGTATGCCTGCAACAACGGCTATTATTATGGGGGTTATCACAGGTTGCTTTGGTGGCGTTACCCGTGATGTCCTTGCTGGCAATATTCCTATGCTATTAAAAGGTGAGCTATATGCAATTACTTGTATTGCAGGTGGTATCGTTTATACCCAAGGTATTACCTTTAACGTAGCAACAGAAATGGCCATGGTATTAGCTATGTTAACGACTTTATTGTTACGCTTGGCGGCAATGAAATGGCATCTAACACTACATGTTTTCAAATATCCTGACTAGACTGTAAATAATATAACTTTACAGGGACAAAGGATGTCATTAGCTCGGATTTTTTCACGTGCCCAAGTGGGCATTCAAGCACCTGAAGTAATCGTAGAAGTACACTTAGGGAATGGCTTACCGGCATTTCATATTGTTGGCCTGCCTGAAGCGTCAGTAAAAGAAGCCAAAGATCGGGTTCGCAGCGCCCTTGAAAACTCTAAGTTTGGCTTTCCTGATCAACGTATCACCGTTAATTTAGCGCCCGCGGATTTGCCCAAAGAGGGTGGCCGCTTTGACTTAGCCATTGCTATTGGTATTTTAGTGGCGTCAGGACAAATTGTTTGCACTGATATTGAGCGTTATGAATTTTACGGCGAGCTTGCTCTTAATGGCGAAGTACGTGGCGTGAATGCGATACTGCCTTCTGTTTTGGCTGCCAAAGCGCAGGAGCGTTGTTGTTTTTTACCCTTGGTAAATGACAGCTTAGCAAGCTTGGTTCATGGTGTGCAGCGTAAAGCCATTTCTTCTATTCAAGAAGTGTGGAGTGATTTGCTCAATCAGCAGCCTTTACCTCTTAATATTAGTTATCCTGAACAACAGCATAGCGGTGTGGAGTTTTTAATTGATCTTAGTGATGTAAAAGGGCAACCTGGCGCGAAAAGAGTGTTAGAAATTGCCGCTGCTGGTGGTCATAACTTGCTTTTTTTAGGGCCGCCAGGCACGGGGAAGTCAATGCTTGCACAGCGTATGCCGACCATTATGCCGGGCATGTCCGATGATGAGGCACTTGCTACCGCTGCTTTGTATTCAATCATAGGACAAAGTGTTGACTTAACAAATTGGCGTAAGCGGCCGTTTCGTAATCCCCATCACACTTGCTCTGCGGTCGCGTTAGTGGGCGGCTCCTCGAACCCAAAACCGGGTGAAATATCTTTGGCGCACAATGGGGTATTGTTTCTTGATGAATTACCAGAGTTTGAGCGTAAGGTGCTAGATTCACTTCGTGAGCCAATGGAAACCGGCACGGTAACTATATCAAGAGCGGCGCGGCAAATGGAGTTCCCTGCGCAGTTTCAACTTATTGCTGCACTTAACCCCAGCCCTACTGGCTGCCATAATGATAAACGCGCGACACCTGATCAAGTTATGCGTTATTTATCACGGGTATCAGGGCCCTTTATTGATCGCATTGATTTACAAATAGAACTACCAAGGTTAAACAGTACGCAACTGCAAAGTACACAAGCTGAAGAAACAAGCGCTGCAGTGCGTGCCCGAGTAGAAGCAGCCTATAATATTCAATTAACACGTCAGGGGAAAGTGAATGCCCGACTGAATAATAAAGAAATGAGTGTGTATTGTGTACTGGCAGCCGCTGAATTGCAGTTTTTAGCCAAAGCCAGTGAGAAGTTGTCGCTCTCGCCACGCTCTTATCATCGGGTGATTAAAGTGGCGCGGACGATAAGTGATTTAAAAGGGCAAGAAAATATAACACTAGCAGAGCTTAAAGAAGCGCTTAATTACCGTGCCTTTGAGCGGTTAATAAGCCAACTCACACAGTATTAAATCGACAACATATAGCCCTTGCCACGCACGGTAACAATACGTTTTTGGTCTTTTTCATCATTAAGTTTTTTGCGCAGGCGACCAATTAGCACATCAACGGTACGATCATTAGGACTCCAGTCAGGTTGACCAATTTCTTCTGATATTTTTTCACGAGAGGTGGCTTTACCGGCGTTACTGATCAAGCAAATAAGCACCTTATGTTCGGCTTCTGTGAGTCTTGATTCAATGCCGTTAGCGGTGACTAAAGTACGGTTATCGGGGTGCAGTTTAAAGTCTGCGTATTCAATAAACTCTTCGCTTTCATCATTATCATTGTTGCCCTTTAAGCGTTTATAAAGCGCTCGCATGCGTAATTCTAATTCTAATAGATCAACGGGCTTGCAAATATAATCATCAGCGCCTTGGGCAAGCCCCGCGATGCGGTCTGCTTGAGAGTCTCGGCTTGAAAGCATGATCACACCAATATCGGTGAGAGTATTGAGTTCTTTTGCTAGATGTAGGCCATCTCGTTTAGGTAATACAATGTCGATAATTGCTAGCGATATGGCGTTATGACTATTAGCGCGCGATTGTACAATCGCTAGGGCGTCTGCGCCTGTTGCATCGTTCTCAATAGAAAATTCAGTCTGTGTAAAATGATTGACTATGCGTTTAACTAATAGCTCGTCATCTTCAACCAATAAAACATGAACAGTCATAGTATCTTAATTACCTTTAATGATGCCTCTATGTTATCACTCATTTACAAAAGGTGAGAAGAGCGATTTTAGTATTTATGCACTATTTAGGCGATTGTTTGATTAATATCAACAGGTAAACTTAGCTCGTTTACCTGTTGTTGAGTGGAGAATTATTTTTCAGGGTATAAGTACTGCCACCACTGTGGCTGTTGTTTTAAGTGCCTATCAAAATATGCCAGCATTGTATCCCACCAATTAAAGCGCTGATCACGAGCAAAAATTTGATGGTCAGCTCCTTTATATTCAATTAGCTCAACATCCTTGCCAAGTAGTTTCAGCGCAGTATACATATTATGACTTTCTCCCACGGGCACATTAGTGTCAGCATCGCCATGCAACAGTAATAGTGGTGTTGTTACTTTATCTGCATGGAAAACAGGACTGTGTTGGCTGTATAGCGTGCTGTTATTCCAAGGGTAGCTGTTTTTAGACGCTTCGCCTGAATATAAATAACCCCACCAACCTTGCCCCCAATATGAGGTGATATTAGAAATACCTGCGTGTGCGATAGAGGCACTAAACATATCGGTTTTAGTCGCTAGTAACATGGTCATAAAACCACCGTAAGATGCGCCTAAATTACCTAGGCGTTGCTTATCAATGAATGGATACTGTTTTAGCAGTGCTTGCGTGCCTTGCATAATATCGTCAGCAGTATATTGCCCCCATGCATTAACGTGTTTAGCAGAAAACTGCTGACCAAACCCTGTTGCGCCCGTGGGTTGTACAACATAAACCACATAGCCGTGTTCGGCCCATAAATTAAATGGATAGCGGCCAGTAAAGCCGCGAGTCACAGGTGAAGTGCCGCCATAATAGTATACTAATGCTGGGTATTGTTTGTTCTTATCAAGGTTGCTTGGTAAGTAAACACGGCCTTTAATTTCAATACCGGCTGTATTGGTAAAATTAAATTCCTCTAAGTCAGCTATATCGGTATTTGCATATGCTTGTGGTTGCGAATCCCAGACAGTGGTCGCTTTGTTTTTGCTAATACTCAGCTGTTTTAATTGTTGTGGTGATGATGCATTCGAGCCACTGACTAATACCTGAGGGCTACGATTACTTGAATAACTAAATTGCTCAACCACATCAAATCCAGTGTTTAGCTTGCTAAAGCGCTGCTTGCTTTTATCGTATAGATACAAAGCGATGCTATCTTGTTCAGTTACTTTCATGATGGCATCACCATTTGCAAGCACTTCAAGTTGGCCAATGGCGGGATCAAACTCACGGCTTAACGGCGTTGCTTTTTGACCATTATTAGTTAACAAATACAGCTGGCCATCGTAGTTGTTAGCAAGCATGTTGTCGGGTAAGTTTCTGCCTAAACCCTCTTTAAAGTCAGGTCCTGCCGTGACATAAATGTCATCGCCAGTGTATTTTGCTTGGTTAAAGGTCGCAAACTGACCAAGCTCTGTGGTACTAGCGTTGGCGATATTCAGCTCAATGAGCTCCGTTGTTGGGTGTGTAGCAGCTTGCATTGCTTCAGTACCGCGACTGAGTAACACAGTACCGCGTTGACTATTAAAGTCTTCAATGCTGTGGCTAAGCGGCCCTTGGCTTAGTGCTTTACTCAGGCCGGTGTTGATATCTAATAAATAAGCTTGTGAGGTTGTGCGAGCATATGACCAACGATCTTGTAGACCTTGGTAATGTTTGGTTAGGCTGTTATTTGCTGTCGGAGACTTTGACCAGCTAAAGATTAAGCTGTTGTTATCGTAATAAGCAAAACTGTTTGCGCCATCTAGGTTGTTGGCTATCACTTTAAGGGAGAGTGTTTTACGGTTTAGTTGGGTTAATTTACCATCTAATAAATACACTAAATAATTGTTATCAGGACTCCAAATAATGTTGCTAGGCTGACCTGATTCAAAACGGTAAATCGTTTGTTGGTCGTCATTTTTTAGTTCTGTGACTAGGTTTGCTTGATTACCCGTGCTGTCTTGATAATGGCGCTTGGTAATTAGGTACTGTTTAGCATTGGGTGCTAATGATAATGCGCTGACTGTGGTGGCATCAAACAATTGTTTGGCAGATAAGCCATGTTGCTCTGTAGTGCTAAAGGTTAATGTATCAATGTCAGTGTTTGGGCTGAAATCAACCTCAACATCGTGCCAATTTGCAACTTGCTCAGCAATAATCACTATTTGGTGATCGCCTTGTGGTAAAGCTAACTCATACTTTTCGTTTTTAGCGGTCTGCTTTTCACCATTGATGAACAGCTGGGCTTTTTCGATCCCTTTTAATGTAAGCGTGCCTTGGCTAAAACGCTCTGCATGCGTAGAAAATTTTAGTGCTTGTAAGCCGCCTAGAGTTAACGCATTTACTTTATCTAAGTTTTGCCATTTTAATTTTTCGCCAAATACCGTGATGCTTGTTGTTGGTTGTTGAATGCTAGGTAAAAGGCTGTTAATAATCGCATCTTGATGCTCAGTTTGGTATGGCTTTAGCTGCATATCAGCGGCAATTGGGCCTATAAACTTAATATCGGTTTTATTTATGGGTGCAGCAAATACCGCAGTGCTTAAAGTTAATATTGCCAGTGCGGTGGTTAGGCGAGGGGCTTTACCGCGCCATGTTGAGTTATAATTCATGGTTGAGCCTAATGTAGGGAATTTTAGAGAATATAGCATGGCTCAGTTATGCCAAAAAGTGCTCTGCGATAGATGCCGTGGTTTTTGTTTTTAGCTAAGGTTTGAGGTTATCGATGACAGTTGGTAAGGTGTAAACCGTCGACAATAAAATGGCTAAGAGGTCACAGTGACATTACTAATCGTTTACATGGTCGTAGCGATCACTATTTCTTTTTTATGCTCTATTATGGAAGCTGTGCTGTTGAGTATTACGCCAAGTTATGTGGCGCTACTGCGTAAGAATAAGCCTAAACTAGCAAAGCAGTTTGAGCACTTAAAAACGAATATTGATCAGCCATTAGCGGCTATTTTAACTTTAAATACCATTGCCCATACTGCCGGTGCGGCCGGTGTAGGTGCACAAGCTGCGGTGGTATTTTCAGATGCAGCTGTGGGAATTGCCTCAGCCATCATGACCTTGCTGGTACTGGTATTATCGGAAATTATCCCTAAAACGCTAGGGGCAAAGCATTGGCGGGCATTGGCGCCTATAGTAACTAAAGCATTACGTTATTTGGTTATAGCGCTTAAACCCTTTGTTTGGTTTGCTGAAAAACTCACGAGTGTTTTGGGTCGCAACCACAGCGAGGCTTATTATATTCGTCAAGAAATTGAAGCTATGGCTGATATGGGATCGCAATCAGGAGCGCTGCATCAGGAAGAGTCTGAAATCATCCGCAGCTTATTGCATTTTCGTCATGCTAAATTAGATTCTTTACTTACCCCGCGCACAGTATTATTCAAAGTACACAAAGACCTAACGGTTGATCAATATTTAGCAGAGCATGGTTCGGCAGCATTTTCTCGAGTCTTGGTGTACGATAAAAACGGCGATGATATTATTGGCTTTGTGCATAAAAACGATATTATGCTGGCGTTCCACAGGTTGGGTAAAGATTATAAGATCAGTAAATTGATAAAGCCTATTTACACTGTGCCAGAAACCTTATATGTACCTACGCTATTGCATACTTTGTTAGCTGAACGCACGCACATATGTTTAGTGATAGATGAATATGGCGATGTACAGGGGATTGTTACGCTTGAGGATATGATTGAAGCATTAATGGGCTTTGAAATTGTTGATGAGCATGATCAATCAGCTAATATGCAAGCCGTTGCAAAACAACGTTGGCGACAACGCTTAGCAAATAGTAATACATTGTTTAGTGCCGAAAAAAACGCGTCTAAAAATCAGCGCTAACGTCGGCTATTACTATTTAATGAAACCATGTGTAGCCATGACTGCGCCCAGCGAATAAATTCAGTTTTTCCCTTTGGACGACTGATCAAAAACCCCTGCATGACGATATGCTCTTTAAAGCGATCTAAGTATTCTAATTCTTCAACACGCTCAATGCCTTCGGCTACAATCTTTAAGTCATCTTGAATGGCAATATTTACTAAACTACCAACTATCACTTGCGAAAATAGATCGCTTTCAATATTACTTATCAAAGTGCGGTCTATTTTCACTTCAGTAAATGGTAACGTTTTTAGCTGCTGTATATTGGTAAAGCCGGTGCCAAAATCATCTAGCGAAATACCAAAACCGCGCATTCGTAAGCGGTTTAATGTTTCTAATTGTGCAGAACTGGATAACGCATGTTGTTCGGTGATCTCTAGAATAATTTCGCTTGGGGTCAGTTGATTGAGTTGTAAAATGAGTGCCAATTTATCAGGGCAGCTTAAATCTTCTAATTGGTATGGCGATAAGTTAAAAGCGAGCTTAAGTTTATAGCCTAAACGAGCCTTTATTTCTGAAAAATCCCCTGTGGCTTTTTCAAATAGTTGAAAGGTGATCAGGTTAATCAAATCTAAATCTTCAGCAACACAAATAAATCGCTCGGGTAAAACAAGTGCACCCTGTTCGGCTGTCACAATTCGAGCTAATACTTCAACGCTATCAACCTTATTATTAGCACGGTTTACTTTTGGTTGATAAAACGGGGTGATTTCATTATGGCTGATTGCATGTAATAGTTGCGCTTCAGAAATCGGTTCGTTGGTTTTTTCAGTGTGACAGGTTAAGTATTCTAATTTCTTCAGCAAAGTATAAACTTGGTTAAGCTGTACTGGTTTGGCAATATTGCCAATTAAGTGCACGTTGTTTTTACGTGCTAAGTCAGCGGCTAAATCAATTATCTTCGAATTCATTTCTGAAATAATAACAACGGCGCCAGGAAATTGGATCTCTCCAAGATGGCGAATAAGTTCCATACCATCCATATCTGGCATATTAAGATCAGTAAAGATGGCATCAAAAAAGAGTGGTTGTTCATTTACCTTATTGAGCGCATCTTGCGCGTCTAAGCAGGTGGTCACATGAGGTACATCAAGCTCATTTAAAATAGCTTGCATAACGACCAAAATCGCTTTTGAATCATCAACAACGAGAATGCTACGTGCTGTTTTTGTCATTTCTATTCCCTGAAATAAAACATATTGGTAGCTTAAAAGTAGTAGGTAAACCGTAAAATGTCAGCTTTATAACTGAAAATTTATTCCATAATCTCGTTAAAAAAATAGGTATACTAACGGTATAATTTTTAAGGTTTAAAGTAATATCATGCAAATACAGCTGACCCTCGCCGATCAACAATTTAGTTTAGTGCTTGCTGGGCGACAAATAATAAAAATTTTTCAGCAACAACAAGCGATTGGCTTTGATAACCCCAGAGAAAACTATTTTGAATTTAAGCTAGACGATCAAGTGATTGGCCTAGACACCAGCGCTGTTGTTGAACAAAAACTATCGCTTTATATTAATCATCAGTTTGTGCAACAACTCACCTTACCGCCAATTGAAAAAACCAAACCAAAGCAAGGGTTACTCGGATTATTTGCTTTAGGTTTTAAGATTTTTAAAAGTGCCAAAGTAGTTAAAGTGGCGTTGGCTGGTGCCTCTGTGGCCGGTTATGCGTGGTTGTTCACCTTTGAATTCGCCTTGATGCTGATAGCTTGTTTAGTGATCCATGAATACGGTCATGTTAGAGCCATGCAATATTTTGGTATTAAAACCAAAGGCATTTACTTAATTCCATTTGTTGGCGGCCTTGCCGTCAGTGACGATAAAATTACCACCCGTTGGCAAGATGTGGTTATCTCACTTATGGGGCCCGCGTTTGGTTTAATTACCTCTGTACTGGGAGTTGTGCTTTATTACGCCACCGAGATGGAAATCTTCGCAGGCGTTGCGGTGCTCAGCGCATTACTTAACTTATTTAACTTATTGCCTATTTTACCGCTCGACGGTGGCCATGTATTAAAAAGCATCAGCTTTTCAATGCGCTCTTGGATTGGATTAAGCATATGTATCTTAGGTGTATTATTTGGTTTATGGCTTAGCTACACCTTTGGTTTAATGCTATTAGTGTTTTTCTTATTTATTGGCGCATTGGAAATTGCCTTTGAATGGCGCGGCCGTCATTATTCGCATTTGTTACCACTGGACAAATACGGCCAAGGCTTTTCAGCGGTAATGTATGCGCTGGTGGTTGCAGGGCACGTCGCGGTGATGATGCACTTTGCTGACTCTGAAAATGCAATTTTAAGCTTACCGATGAAAATTTTATCGAGTTAGCCTTTGCTGACTTCTATAGATGTCATCTATGTAAGTAACTTTATGAGTTTTATGTTTATTTTTGTTGTGCTAACCCAGTATCAACCATAATCGCCATGATCCCTGCATAAAACGGGAACTGGATAATAATCTCCCTGCACCGCTGGAGACTGCTTGCTGCAAGCTATTAAGTAAATTGTACGGTGTTTGATGCAGCAAAGTCGCAGAAAATAAAAACAATGCAATTACACTATTTAAATTAAGTGAGTCGTCCTTAAAAATAAAAGTGATGTATTTTTTATTATGTGTGTCATGCCAATTATTAATGACGCAAGCAGGTAATTGGCAAATGAGCGCGCTATTTTTGTTGCTCGAGTACTGTTTTTAAACGTGCTTGTACTTCTTCAACCAGCAAGTCTGGCTGGAATTTAGATAAAAACGCATTACAGCCCACCTTTTCGACCATGGCTTGGTTAAAGCTACCGCTGAGGGAAGTGTTAAGCACCACATGTAGGTTCTTTAAGCGATTATCGTTGCGGATCTCATACGTAAGACGGTAACCATCCATTGCGGGCATTTCAGCATCGGTGATCACCATAAGTAATTCTTTTTCTACATCCATACCTTTATCAGCCCACGCTTTTAACATATTCAGGGCTTCAAGGCCATTGCTGGCAGGGATGATCTCAATACCTAGCTGAGTCAGTGTATCACTGACTTGTTTGCGTGCTGTAGGTGAGTCATCGGCGTGGAGAATTTTTCGTCCAACAAACTCACTGACAATACTTTTATCCAATATTTCATCAGATATTTGTACTTCGTATTCAATAATTTCAGCCAGTACTTTTTCTACATCTATAATTTCGACCAATTGTTCTTGGCCTTCACGCTGAATTTTGGTCAGTGCTGTAAGGTAATGGTTTTTACCGACAGAAGTTGGCGGGGGCATAATATCAGACCAAGTCATATTAATGATTTGATCCACTTTACCGATTAGAAAACCTTGTACCGTGCGGTTATATTCAGTGATCACTAAATTACTGTCTTCGATGTGGCGTGCCGCTGGCATACAAATCGCCTGACGTAAATCAATCACCGGAATTGATTCGCCACGAATGTTAGCAACGCCTGATATTTTTGGGTGGGCGTGAGGAATAATATTTAAGTGAGGCAGTTTAACGACCTCTTTTACCTTAAATACGTTAAGGGCAAATAGGTGTCGGCTGTGCAAATAAAATAGCAATAACTCTAAGCGATTTTCGCCAACGAGTTGAGTTCGTTGATCAACAGTAGCTAATACACCTGACATAACACACCCGACTATCTAATTAATGATTTCAGTATAGCTTACACTGTTCTGCATTAAAAAAGCAGCCTAGAAAATAATCTCTAAACATTGTCATCAATATCGCATTGCAGTAACTTAGCGAGTAGATAAGTTGGAACAATTAAGTGGTGGTATGCCTTTTATATTTAAACGATTATTTTTACTGGTCAGAAGCCATATTGATCAGGTCAGCTGGCAGGCCGTTGCAATTGCAACATTGCTACACATGCTTTTGATTTGGTTACTTTTAGGTTTGGCTGGTGAAACCGCATTAAGCCCCGTTAGTACCTTCGTTTACTACTATATAGTAACTACCTCAACGGTAGGCTACGGTGACTTTAGTGCTAGTACCGATTTAGGGCGGTGGATAGTAGCCATACTGCAAATCCCATTTGGTTTAGCTTTATTTGGTGTTCTGTTAGGTAAAACAGGGCAAACAGTTACTTATTTAATTAGGCGCGCTATGACTGGTGATAAAAGTTTTTCGCATTTCAACAATCACATTATTATTTTTGGCTGGCATCAAACTCGTACCAAGAAAATGATTGATTATATTTTGGCTGATCAAAAGCGTACTGATAGGCGTATTTTGTTGGCAGTAACAGAGCAAATGGAGCACCCATTTTTAACTAACGCGCATGTTGATTTTGTGCGTTTATCAAGTTTTACCGACTGTGAACAACTTGAACGTGTGGCTATAAAGCAAGCAGATAAAATTATTATTGATGGTCAAGATGATGATCAAACATTTACCACTGCGCTGCGGATCAGCAAGTTAGTTAAAGATGAGTGCCATATTAGTGCTCACTTTAACGATGAAAGCAAAGTCGAAATGCTGCTCGAACATTGCCGTAATGTAGAATGCTCAAGCGCCAAATCAGCAGAGATATTGGTGCGCTCAATGCAAGATCCTGGTTCAAGTCGGGTGCAAGAGGAGTTGCTTTCAACCCTACATGGCGACACTCAGTTTAGCTTAGTGATCCCCGCTGATTTGGCAGAAATGGAGTTTGGTAAATTATTTCACCACTTTAAACACGACCACGACGCTATTTTACTTGGCGTTGCACATAACCTCAGTGCTCAAAATATGGATTTAAACCCGCCGCTTAATTACCCTGTTAACAGTGGTGATATTTTACATTATATCGCTGTCGATCGCGTATTGAGCAATGAGGTTGATTGGCGGAGATTAGCTAAGTAATGAGTGAAATTGCGTTTTTAATTTTAATTTTGAGTGCTTATATTTTACCTGTAGTGATTGTGCTCAATAGTAAGCGCACTAAAGGCCATGAAAAAAATGGTTGGTTAATCGGTATTATTTTCTTTTCGTGGCTCGCGCTGCTAATGTATTTTGCTATCGTGCCTAAGCATGGCCATAAAAATAAACATACTAAGAAAAAAGTGAAAGGTTAATACCAATCGACTTAAATATTTAACCATTCTAGCGAGCTAAATAAAGCGTTAACTGCGCTATAAATGGTCAGTAACTTAACACGATTGGTATAGATAAATTTAAAGCCGATTACTATAACAAAATCGGCTTTTTATTTTGTACTGCTAGCTTTACTTTAATTGCTTTAGTTTATGTTCTACTAACGGATCATCTGGGGCAAGCTGCTGAGCAACTTCAAGTAGCTGTATCGCATCTTTTGGATGTTGCTCTTGGTGTTTAAGTGCCACATCAATCAAGGGTTGAATATCAATATTTGCTTGATGTTCTTGTACGTGAGCGTGCTTTTCATCAATGAGTATATTGTGTGCTTTACTAAGTAAATCTAGGCGATGTGGAGAGCTCTTATTGGCTCTATTGAGTCGTTTATAATAATCCTCTTTAAAGCGTAGGGTTTTGGTTTGTAATCTAAATTGAGCAATGTCGATCTGTTGATCACGAATAAAATCAACGGCGACTTGTTTGTAAAAACCAAATTTACTCAGGTAAGTTGCATGAGTACCATGACCCATACCAAATACGCGTAAATGAGTCAGCTGCGAATAACGCTTAGCGTGCATGCGGTCAATACGATTGGTGGGATCATAAATGATATGGCCTTTAGCGTTACCTAAATCGAGATCGTGGTAATCTTGCTCCCAGTCGAATTGTTGCGCAATATCGGTACTTGAGCGGTCATCCCAAGGAGCAAGCGCTTTATTTTTTGTACTAACAGGATGAAATAATAGTACCTTATCTAGCTTTAGCAAATTAGCGAAGGCACCTACTGCAAAGCCACCTCGACTTAAACCATAGCCTAACCGCTCGTTAAATGGTGTGATCAAAGGAGCTAGTTGCTCGAGAAAAAACAGTAAATTACGGTGTCTAAACCAATTGCTTATTCCTAAGTGCTGAAATGCAATTACGTTAACCTGTTGTTTTTGCGCTAGCTGAAATCCCCAAGGGCTAAATTCATCATTAAGATCGTGCTCTTGGTAATTAGTACCCGCAGGGGAGAAAGTGAATAATAAAGGCTTATTGATATCAATAAAGTGGTATTTAACAAATACATCGCCAAGTAGGTCGCCCCCAGACATTGGTAATCTGGTTTGTTGTTCATCGTGAGAAAGCGTTAACCACTCATCTAACCAATACAGTAACTTCATTCTTCCTCCAACCACATTAAGGCGCCGATCTTAGCAAATTTGCTTAAATAATAAAAATGCGATTTTTTGGAATGAGTTGGCACTAGTAAGCAAAAGCATGAGTAATGATTCAATAATTTAGTTAGCCATGCTGATAATTTCACTCCAATCGGACTGGCTCACAGGCATAATCGAGAGCCGCCCCCCTTTTTTCAATGCGATCTCAGTAATAGCATTATTTTCCTTAATCGCTTTTAGACTGACTAATTTATTAAGGTGTTGTTTGTATGTTACGTCAACCACAAACCAACGCGGTTTTTCGGCTGTCGCTTTTGCATCATAATAGTCACTTTTTAAATCAAACTGGCTAGGATCGGGATAAGCATCACGTGTCACGGTTGCAATACCAGCTACACCCACTTGTTTGCAGCTGGAGTGATAAATCATCACCAAGTCACCTTCTTTCACTTCGTCACGCATAAAGTTGCGTGCTTGATAGTTACGTACGCCTTCCCAAATAGTGGTTTGATTTGCTGCGTGCTTTAAATCGTCGATTGAAAAAGCGTCAGGTTCTGTCTTAAATAGCCAATATGCCATAGCGGGTTTCCTAGCAAAGATTTACTTCCCTCTAGTGTATAGTATTATTAACTTATCTGGGATTGAAGAGTAATAAAATGAGCCAAGTTTTAGATGATTTACTGTCGTTATTAACATTAGAAGAAATTGAGCAAGGCTTGTATCGAGGCCAAAGCCAAGATTTGGGATTTCGTGCGGTTTTTGGTGGCCAAGTGATGGGACAAGCTCTCTCTGCCGCCAAAGAAACTTTGCCAGAAGGGCGCATTGTACACTCATTACATTCATATTTTTTACGCCCTGGGGATGCCGCAAAACCGATTGTTTATGATGTTGAAACGATTCGTGATGGCAAGAGCTTCAGCACGCGTCGTGTTAAAGCAATTCAGTACGGTAAGCCTATTTTTTATATGACGGCGTCATTCCAAGGACTTGAAGAGGGGTTGTCGCATCAAGCAACCATGCCGGATGTACCTGCTCCGGAAGAATTAAAATCATCGCTTGAGTTTTACCAAGCCAATGCTGAGCATATTCCTGAGGTGATCCGTAATAAGTTTATTCGTGAAGTGCCGATTGAAATGCGCCCGGTTACGTTTCATAACCCGTTTAAACCTGAGGTAATTGAACCAGTTAAACATATTTGGTTTAAAGCCAATGGTGACATGCCGGATGATCAGCGAATTCATAATTACTTATTAGCCTATGCGTCTGATTTTGAGTTTTTACCGACTGCATTACAGCCGCATGGTGTGTCGTTTATGCAACCTAATATGCAAGTGGCGACCATTGATCATGCGATGTGGTTTCACCGCCCGTTTCGTCTAGATGACTGGATCTTATATAGTATTGATAGCCCGAGCGCGAGTTCGGGACGAGGTTTGGTGCGCGGCCAGTTTTTTGACCGCCAAGGCAACTTAATTGCCTCGACGATCCAAGAGGGAGTGATGCGTCAGCGTTAATTACACACTGACGACTGTGCTTGGCTGAGTACAATATCACTAATCGACTGCCAGACTCGTGCTGGCAGTAAAGCTTTTAGATGCATATAGACTTCGCACAGGTCGGTACTGCCTTGTAAGCCATTATCGGTTTCACTAATCAAATGCTGTTCACGCAGATTATTGATAAAACTAACCAATACTTTTTTATCGAAAAACTCTGGGGTTTTGATGCCGTGTAATGTTCCTAAACGCTCAGCTAATACTTGGCTTTCACGCTCAAGTTCAGCACGGTCAATCCCTTTACTTGTTTGAATAAAGCCAATCACAATGGCATAACGCTGTAAGGTTAGGCTGAGTGCGCGGCCAAGTATTTCCAACTTGGCTAAGCAATCATTGCTATTGGTGATTTTTATAGCATCGCCGTCGATTTCAATTAAGTCCTGATCAACAAAGCTGGCTAAAATACGGGTAATGTAGTTTTCGTCTAACTCATGTAAAAACCACTCTTTGGCAAATAACGGGTAAAAACTACTAACCAACTCTTGGCATTGTGTGATGCTTGTTTTATGGCTTTTAAATATATGTAAGGCCAGTAAGCTAGGCACTGCAAAGGCATGCAAAATATTATTACGATAATAGTTAAAGAGGATTTTCTCTTTATCGTTAATAGCGATAATCTCCCCAAACTCGTCACTTATCACATCAAACTTATTTAATTTCAGTGCATGTGTGAGTAGTTGCTCAGCATTTTCATCAGGGGTGGTGATTTTTTCGCTATAACTGGCACTGCGCTGTAGATGCAAATAAAAGTCTAGCTGCGCTAACAGTTTAGGCTTACTCAATGCTTGCTTGTCGTTAACTAATAAAATCATTGCTAATAAATTAACTGAGTTAAGTGCAGCGGCACTGTTAATATTGACCATCACCTTGTCGGCTAAAGTGGCGACTTGCGAGCCCAGCCATTGCGGTTTCTGTACATCGGTTGGGTGAATTGATTCACGCCAATTAGGTTGGTGTTCATTGAGATATTGATTAACTGAGATTGGGTCGCCAAAGTTTAAATAACCACGGCCGTAGTTTTTTAAATTTTTAATGGCTTTAAAAATACCAAAAATTGACTCGCCTTTCTTATCATCGCCCGCTAATTCTTTTAAGTAAGTGTTTATTTCCATCACGTGCTCGTAGCCAATATACACAGGCACAATTGAAATAGGGCGATCAATTCCGCGTAACATGGCTTGTAAGGTCATTGCTAACATGCCGGTTTTTGGAGGTAATAAGCGCCCAGTGCGGCTACGCCCGCCTTCAGTGTAAAACTTGACTGAGTAACCTTTAATAAATAGCTGGCTTAAATACTCTTTAAACACGGCTGAATAAAGCTTATTGCCTGCGAATGAGCGGCGAATAAAAAACGCCCCAGAGCGGCGGAAGATGCCACCGGCAGGGAAAAAGTTTAAGTTTATACCCGCAGCAATATGCGGCGGTACTAAGCCTAAGTGGTAAATCGAGTAGGTGAGCAATAAATAATCCATGTGTGAGCGATGACATGGCATATAAATGATCTCATGACCTTTGTTGGTTAGATCATGTAACTGCTCCGTGTATTTAATATCAATACCGTTATACAGTTTGTTCCACAGCCACGTTAAAACACGATCGGCAACACGAATCGTGGCATCACTGTAATTGGCGGCAATTTCGTCTAATAGTTTTAGTGCATTTTGTCTTGCTTGATCATGGCTAATATTCTTCTCTTTTGCCTCTGTTTGAATGGCTTTTTTGATTGTTGGTGAGGCGAGTAGAGAATTAAACAGTTGCTCACGTGAAGGCATCTTAGGGCCTGTCGCCGCAAGCTTTTGACGACGAAAATGTACCCGCGCAACACGCAGTAGTTTATGAGGAAGCTCATCAACATCCGCTTTTTCATTCACAAGTAATGATAAATCTAATGGCTGGCTAAAACGTACAAAATTGTCACGACCAGAAAATAGTAAAACAAAAAATTTACGAAACCAGCTGGGAGTCAATGAATGTGAAACCAACGTGCCTAATCCCGGCTTCTCTTTACCTGGGTTACGGCCCCATAAAATGGTTACTGGCAGCACTTGTACATTTTGTTCGCCACTGGCGAGTAACTGATCAATGATTTGTTTGCCCTGCTGAAGCGCATCTGTTGGTTTTGCTTTATCGCCAAACAAAGGAGGCGGGTTTTGTAAACCAATAAAGCGATCCAGTTCTTGGCTGCCTAAGCGTTGTGATTGCATGGGGGAAGGTAGGCCAAATTTTTTACATACCTTATCCAGAGCTGCTAAATCTGAGCGGGCATTGAGCTTAACAATATAAAAGGTTGGATAAGCCGGATTAAGGCCATATTGTTCGATTGGGTTTTCGGGCAATACCTTGCTTTTCACAAACAAGCTATTCATCACCTTAGAGACAAAGTTCAAACAATAATTAAAAATACGCATCAACTCACCAAGATTAAGGGTTAGAAGTAAAAGCAAAATTAGCGCGAATAATAACAAGTAAAAACTGGACTGACCATTACCATTCTAGTTCGGACGTGATTAACTATAGTTAATTCCATGAAATGGCGACACACAGAAATGCAGTTTTTGGTAACACCAAGCAGTATTCTTGGGCTCGTTGAAAATAGTTGTTGCATTTATCACCAATATCACTATAATACGCAGGCTTTCAAAATTCCCTTGTGGGTTTGAAAGGAACATTAAGCTTGGATTTCAAGCTAATAAACAGGAGTTCCGATTTGGAACTCAACGTAGATATAATTAAGCAACCGGCATCTTAAGGTTTTAAGATTGTTTCGGTCGTTTTTTTATGCTCTTTTAAATGCTCTTTATATTGAGGTTTAAGAATGTCAAATCAACGCATTCGTATTCGCCTAAAAGCTTTTGACCACCGTTTGATTGACCAATCAACGGCGGAAATCGTGGAAACTGCGAAACGCACTGGCGCACAAGTACGTGGTCCAATTCCACTACCTACACGCTTTGAACGTTTTACTGTACTTACATCACCGCACGTTAATAAAGACGCGCGTGATCAGTATGAGATCCGCACCCATAAACGTCTGATCGACATCGTAGAACCAACTGACAAGACTGTTGACGCTCTTATGCGTTTAGATCTTGCTGCTGGTGTTGATGTTCAAATCAGCCTGGGTTAATCGAAAGATTAGAGAGGTTTTAGGAAAATGGCATTAGGTCTAGTCGGTCGTAAAGTGGGTATGACACGTATCTTCACTGAAGATGGTGTATCTATCCCTGTGACAGTTATTGAAGCGACTCCTAACCGCATTGCTCAGATCAAATCTGACGCAACAGACGGTTATAACGCGCTTCAAGTAACCGCAGGCACTAAAAAAGCAAGTCGTGTAAACAAAGCTTCAGCGGGTCACTTCGCTAAAGCAGGTGTTGAAGCGGGTCGCGGTCTGTGGGAATTCCGCCTAAATGGTGGTGAAGGCGATTTTGAAGTAGGCGCTGAGCTTACTGTTGAATTATTCAACGAAATCAACAAAGTTGACGTAACCGGTACTTCTAAAGGTAAAGGTTTCCAAGGTGGTGTTAAGCGCTGGAATTTCAGCATGCAAGACGCGACTCACGGTAACTCTCTATCTCACCGTGCTCCTGGTTCAATCGGTCAAAACCAATCACCTGGTAAGGTGTTTAAAGGTAAGAAAATGGCCGGTCATATGGGTGCTGAGCGTGTAACGACTCAAAACTTAGAACTAGTACGCGTTGACGCTGAGCGTAACTTGCTTTTAGTTAAAGGTGCAGTACCTGGCGCTATCGGCGGTGACGTTATCGTTAAACCTGCTGTTAAAGCATAAGTCCTGGAGATTTAGTGATGGAATTAGCAATTAAAGACGCTTCTGGCGCTCTTGAAGTTTCTGAAGCTACTTTTGGACGTGAGTTTAACGAAGCATTAGTACATCAAGTAGTTGTTGCATACGCAGCAGGTGCTCGTCAAGGTACTCGTGCTCAGAAGACACGTTCTGAAGTAAGCGGTGGTGGTAAAAAACCATGGGCTCAAAAAGGTACTGGCCGTGCACGTGCTGGTACAATCCGTAGCCCAATTTGGCGTTCAGGTGGCGTTAGCTTCGCAGCTAAACCACAAGACCACAGCCAAAAAGTAAACCGTAAAATGTACCGCGGTGCGATCAAAAGCATCTTATCTGAATTAGTTCGTCAAGAGCGTTTAATCGTTGTTGAAAGCTTTGGTTTAGAAGCACCAAAGACTAAAGAACTAGTTGCTAAGCTTAAAGAACTTGAGCTTAAAGATGTTCTTATCGTGACTGAAGAAGTAGATGAGAATCTATTCTTATCGGCACGTAACCTGTACAAGGTTGACACGCGTGATGTAGCTGGTATCGATCCTGTAAGCTTAATCGCTTTCGATAAGGTACTTATTACAGCTGCTGCTGTTAAGCAACTTGAGGAGACGCTAGCATGATCCGTGAAGAACGTCTTTTAAAAGTGATCCTTGCTCCACATATCTCTGAGAAAAGCACTATTGCTGCTGAAGAAAACAACACAATCGTTTTCAAAGTAACAAATGATGCAACTAAAGCTGAGATCAAATCAGCTGTTGAGAAGCTTTTTGAAGTGGAAGTAACTGGTGTTCGCACACTAAACGTTAAGGGTAAAACAAAACGTACTGGCATGCGTTTCGGTCGTCGTAGCGACTGGAAGAAAGCTTACGTTACTCTTAAAGAAGGTAGCGAGCTAGACTTTGTCGGCGGCGCCGAGTAATAAGGGGAGTTAGAATTATGGCACTTCAAAAGTGTAAACCAACTTCTGCGGGTCGTCGTCACCTAGTTAAAGTGGTTAACCCAGATTTACATAAGGGTAAACCTTACGCTCCACTTTTAGAGAAAAACTCTAAATCAGGTGGTCGTAATAACAATGGTCGTATTACGGTTCGTCATATCGGTGGTGGTCATAAGCAGCATTACCGTGTAATCGATTTTAAACGTACTAAAGATGGCATTCCAGCTGTTGTTGAGCGTTTAGAATATGATCCAAATCGTAGCGCAAACATCGCTCTTGTATTATATGCAGACGGTGAGCGTCGTTACATTATCGCACCAAAAGGCTTAAAAGCTGGCGATGCAATCCAGTCTGGTGTTGATGCACCAATCAAGCCTGGTAATGCATTACCTATGCGTAATATGCCGGTAGGTTCGACTGTTCACAACGTAGAATTAAAACCAGGTAAAGGTGCTCAAATCGCACGTTCTGCTGGTGCATACGTTCAAATCCTTGCACGTGATGGTCAATATGTAACATTACGTCTTCGTTCAGGCGAAGTTCGTAAAGTTGAATCTGATTGTCGTGCTACGCTAGGTGAAGTAGGCAATGCTGAGCATATGCTTCGTTCACTTGGTAAAGCAGGTGCAAACCGCTGGCGTGGTATTCGTCCGACAGTTCGTGGTGTTGCCATGAACCCGGTAGATCACCCACACGGTGGTGGTGAAGGTCGTACATCTGGTGGTCGTCATCCTGTGTCTCCATGGGGTAAACCGACTAAAGGTGCTAAGACGCGTAAGAACAAGCGTACGGATAAATTTATAGTACGTCGTCGTACTAAGTAATATTGAGGAATAGCCATGCCACGCTCTCTCAAGAAGGGTCCTTTTATAGACCTACACTTGCTGAAGAAGGTAGAGAAAGCTTTGGAAAGCGGTGACAAGAAGCCAATTAAAACTTGGAGCCGTCGTTCAATGATCATACCTAACATGATCGGATTGACCATTGCTGTCCATAATGGTCGCCAGCATGTACCAGTTTTCGTTTCTGACGAAATGATCGGTCACAAACTAGGTGAATTTGCACCAACTCGCACTTACCGTGGCCACGCTGCGGATAAGAAAGCGAAGAAACGTTAAGAGGGGAATGATAAATGCAAGCATTAGCTAAACATAAATTCGCCTCTGGTTCGGCGCAAAAAGCACGTCTAGTTGCAGATCAGATCCGCGGGTTACCTGTCGATCGCGCACTAGAAATCCTGGCGTACAGCCCTAAAAAAGCGGCTGTATTAGTTAAGAAAGTACTTGAGTCTGCTATTGCTAACGCAGAGCATAACGAAGGTGCTGACATTGATGAGCTTCGTGTAACTACGATCTTTGTGGACGATGGTCCTACAATGAAACGTATTATGCCACGTGCTAAAGGACGCGCTGACCGCATCCTTAAGCGTACAAGCCACATCACTGTTGTGGTTTCAGATAGCTAGGAGTATAAGTAATGGGACAAAAAGTTCATCCTACTGGTATTCGCCTAGGTATCTCTAAACCTTGGGTTTCTACCTGGTACGCGAATTCAAAAGATTTCTCTGCACAGCTTTTTGGCGATCACAAAGTACGTACATTCCTTACTAAGGAATTAAAAGCGGCTTCTGTGTCTAAAATCGTTATTGAGCGTCCAGCAAAATCAATCCGCGTAACAATCCACACGGCTCGTCCGGGTGTTGTTATCGGTAAAAAAGGCGAAGACGTAGAAAAATTACGTCAAGCGGTAACTAAGATTGCTGGTGTACCTGCTCAGATCAATATTTCTGAAGTACGTAAACCAGAACTTGATGCACAACTAGTAGCAGACGGCATTGCCTCTCAACTAGAGCGTCGTGTTATGTTCCGTCGCGCTATGAAGCGTTCGGTACAAAATGCAATGCGCATCGGTTCTAAAGGGATCAAAGTTGAAGTTAGCGGTCGTCTTGGCGGCGCAGAAATCGCACGTTCAGAATGGTATCGTGAAGGTCGTGTACCTCTACATACTCTTCGTGCTGATATCGACTACGCAACTTCTGAAGCCTTAACCACTTATGGTATCATTGGTGTTAAAGTTTGGATCTTCAAAGGCGAAGTTATTGGTGGTTTACCACTAGTACAAGAGCAAGAGAAGCCAGCTAAACGCGCACCAAAGAAAGCCAAAAAAAGTGCTAAGTAGAGGTAGCGAGTAATGTTACAGCCAAAACGTACAAAATTCCGTAAAATGCACAAAGGCCGCAACCGCGGTTTAGCGCAAAACGGTAACAAAGTAAGCTTCGGTACTTTCGGTTTGAAAGCTACTGGCCGTGGCCGCATGACTGCTCGTCAAATCGAAGCAGCTCGTCGTGCCATGACGCGTCACGTGAAACGTCAAGGTAAAATCTGGATCCGTGTGTTCCCAGACAAGCCAATCACGAACAAACCGCTTGAAGTTCGTATGGGTAAAGGTAAAGGTTCTGTTGAATATTGGGTTGCTGAAATTCAGCCTGGTAAAGTACTTTACGAAATGGAAGGTGTTTCTGAAGAGCTTGCTCGTGAAGCATTCGACCTTGCTGCTCGTAAACTGCCATTCAAAACAACTTTCGTAACTCGGACGGTAATGTGATGAAAGCAAGCGAACTAAAAGACAAAAGCGTAGAAGAGCTTAATGCTGAACTTCTAGGACTTCTTCGTGAGCAGTTTAACCTGCGCATGCAAGCAAGCACTGGTCAGTTAGCTCAAACTCACACGCTAAGAACAGTACGTCGCGATATCGCGCGTGTAAAAACAATTATTAACCAGAAGGCAGGTCAATAATGAGCGATAAAATCCGTACTCTTCAAGGCACTGTAATTAGCGACAAGATGGAAAAATCTTTCACTATCGCTATCGCACGTTACGTGAAGCACCCAATCTATGGGAAATTCATCAAACGTACGACTAAATTACACGTACATGACGAAAATAACACAGCAAAAGCGGGTGACGTAGTTACTATCCGTGAATGCGCACCAATCTCTAAGACTAAGTCTTGGACATTAGTAGACGTTATTTCTAGTCCAAAACAAGCTTAATTTTTAATTAAGTCTGTTTTATAAAAAGCCCCGGCATTAGCTGGGGCTTTTTGTTTTTAGGAGCTGTAAGTTTTAAGCCGTCAGCTGCTCGGAGTGAATTTGAGGGCCGTAGCTTGGGTTGAGTATTGCGAAACCCGAGGAGAAAAGAGCGCCGAGAATTGAAACTCCACTGATTGAACTAAATCTGTATTTAAACACTCATAAAGCAAACTGTTTACAGGGAGTTCACGTGTTTAAAAATAACTATAAGGCATGGGGCATTTCTATTGGCTTACATGTCGTTATTATTTATTTAGTTTCAAGGCAAACGGTAGAGGTTCAACAACCTGAAAAGGTGGAAGTCATGCAAGCCTACGTTATGGTTGATCTTGCAGCAATGCCAGATATTAACAGTAGTACGCAACCAGCCTTTGAAAGTGAGGCAAAGCTTAGTGAGGTCGAGCAATCCACAAAACAACCCACAGAACAACCAGAAGCTAAGCTGACTACACACGACGCTAAGTCGCATGTAGATGAGCCTGCAATTATTAGTAAAACAACCCCCCAGACAAAACCATCAGCAAGCTCTCCGAAGGTTGAGCTCTCAGCAGTTGAAGTTCTGGCAGATAAGCAGAAATTAGGTGGTGATCAGCAAGGCACAGAGCAGCCATTTAAAAAGCTTAATCCATACGCACCGATACCTCTTGTTACAGCGGCAAATGAAGCGCGCAACTCATTTGACTACTCTCAATCAGCAATACCGCAAAGCGCTGATGAAAAACTGCGATTAACAGTACCGAAAGCACACTCAACTAGTTATAAATCAGATGTAGTGTGGCAAAGCACTGATGGCAGTAAACGAATGGAGATGTATCAAGGTATGTGTTATGACATCGATTTCAACGGTGTAATGGGTAAAGCTGGTCTCCCACAAGGTTCGCCAAGGCCATGTAAAGATAACGATGCTATTTTATTCGATAAAATAATGGATAAATGGAACCGCAAAAAACCACTTAAATAGCAGGATCATAATTTACGAAGTTTTTGGCTTGTGGAAAATAGAGGCACATCAGTAGTTAGTTTGTAAATAACTTGACCTTGGTTTTACTCCAACTTTTATGATGTGTTTTTTACTTATTATTTATGATTATGTGCATCATTCAAAACTACTTATTAAGTCTACGCATTAGCGAATATCAGCCATCTATTGCACAGGTGCTGAATATTACAGAATTAGTCTCGCAGTCGATAAAGTCGTGTGATGAATACTTAGAGGCTGCTTTGGTGTATTCGATGCAGCATCCAATGTACTCATTACATAAAAAAGAGTTGAGTTTGCTAGCACAAATATTAATTAGGTTGGGATATAGACTATCAACCCGAACAGCTAACGAATTGCTGATACGCTATTCCCAACACTCAGTGTTAGTTACTTTCGCAAATGATCAGTTCAGCGCCCAAGCTATCATTAAAAAACACGTAATTTATAATTAAAAGCCTTTGCAAATGCAAAGGCTGATATTTTTCACTGCGCTGACCGCTGACCGCTGACCGCT
>NZ_PNDT01000248.1:0-496 GCF_005886375.1 Pseudoalteromonas sp. S1727 | reverse complement strand
ACATGGTACATTAAAAATAAATTCACTGCCTTTACCAAACTCACTTTCAACACTAATGTACCCGCCCATCATAATTGCTAATTGCTGCGACAGACTCAAGCCCAATCCAGAGCCACCAAACCTACGACTTATAGTATTATCGCCTTGCTGAAAGCATTCAAAAATATTTTTAATTTGCTCGGTGTTCATACCAATACCGGTATCTTTAACTTTAAAGCACACCCCTTGCTCTATAGTATTAACATGCAAAGTAACACTGCCGACTTCTGTAAATTTAATCGCATTCGTTAATAAGTTAATTAGTATTTGTTTCACACGAATTAAATCTAACTTAGTCCAGTAACTTGCCCCTAGCTGATTCTCTAATAACAGCGTTAGGCCTTTGCTTTTAGCTTGCATACTCGACATCGCGTAAACATCATTAATCATCACAACAAGATCGAATTCACTGGTGTGCAAATCTAAACGATTTGCTTCTATTTTGCTGATATCAAGC
>NZ_PNDT01000247.1:0-413 GCF_005886375.1 Pseudoalteromonas sp. S1727 | reverse complement strand
CTTAGGCGAATAAATTTGCAATTCACTACTATATTGTATTATAAAAGTATAAATACAATTATAAAAAGGTTAGTGGTATGTCATTGCAATGTGTAACTCAGCGCCTAACAGCGGTTCATCAGTCGTCAGCATCTATTAAAAAATTCTCTCGCGGTATCTTTGCAGTGGCAGTGTCTTTTGGCATTGCCTTAACCCCCGCGTGTGCTCACCAAGGAGACAATATGAGCAATTCACCTTCTGCATTACTGCACGCTTATGGCAAGCTTGCAGATCACACTCCGATCAACCAAGTGACCTTAACCAATAGCAATGGTGTGAGCGTTGATGTGATCAATTATGGGGGCATCATAACGCGCATCGAAACGCCAGACAGCAATGGCAACATGGGTAACATTGTTTTAGGCTTGGATAAC
>NZ_PNDT01000246.1:0-368 GCF_005886375.1 Pseudoalteromonas sp. S1727 | reverse complement strand
GTTGGCCGTGTTTCTTATACTGAAACTCTACGTATGCCAAATTTTGCAGATTTAAATGCGTTGCAATACTGGTTTGATCCACTTACCGAAGGTGCCACTTATGGTACTGGTAATGGTGGTAACCCAGATCTACAGCCAACAGAATCAAAAAATTATGATACTTCATTAGAGTGGTACTTTGCAGAATCGAGTTCATTGTATGGTGCATACTTTAAACGGGAAATTGAAGGCCTTGTTGTACCAGGGCGTAAAACCGTCGTGCGTGAAGGCGACGATGGCGTGACTCGTCCTTATGTTTTGAGTGCACCAGTTAATGCCTCAAATGGTGAGCTATCTGGTTTAGAGCTTGGCCTAGTTTACTTCCCAGA
>NZ_PNDT01000245.1:0-446 GCF_005886375.1 Pseudoalteromonas sp. S1727 | reverse complement strand
ATCTGCAAAATTTGGCATACGTAGAGTTTCAGTATAAGAAACACGGCCAACAAGGTCATCGGTAATGTTCCAGTTCAATACTAAGCTCGGTAGCACCGAGCTTACATCAGCATTAGCAGAACTTGACTCAAATACATTAGTATTTGCGCCAACTTCAGCGGTAAATTGCATGTCTTGTTTATATTCAACATAACGCACACCAAACTCACCACTGATATTTTCAGTTAAGAAAAAATTTGTAGTGGCGTATAACGCGTACGAGTTTTCTTCGATATCAAATGTTTTATAAACATTTTCTGCATCTAAGTTATATACACTTCGAACTGCACTGGCGTTATCGAGCATATAGCCACCATCTGCGGTGATAAAACTATTAAATACATCGGCTCGGCCATCAAAGTAATCATCAACTCGAAATACAATACCTGAGCCATCGCCTTCACCTC
>NZ_PNDT01000244.1:0-1352 GCF_005886375.1 Pseudoalteromonas sp. S1727 | reverse complement strand
CTTTCATCTTTCACCTTTCACCTTTCATCTTTCATCTTTCATCTTTCATCATAAATAGCAATCTGTTCATAAAGCAACCAACAATGCAAACTTAAACGAGAATCAAAATCAATAGTAACCGACTGATTTTCAAGGAAAATACTTGCAATAACTGATTTTTATACTACACTAGCAGCATTAAGCATTCTAAGAGGCCACCATTATGAAAGGTAATCAAAAAGTTATCGACAGCTTTAACAAGCTATTAGCCAATGAACTTGCTGCTATTGATCAGTACTTTATCCATTCTCGCATGTACGACGATTGGGGGTTAGATAAACTTTACGTTCGCCTTAACCATGAAATGGAAGAAGAAAAAGACCACGCCGACTGGCTAATCAAGCGTATTCTATTTCTCGAAGGTGTACCAAACATGACCAAGCGCCGTGATTTAATTATTGGTCATGATGTGAAAAGCATGATGCAAAACGATCTAACTTTAGAGCTTGAAGTTGTTGAATGCGTTAAAGAAGTCATTGCTGTATGCGAGCAAGAAAAAGATTACCAATCACGTGAAGTCTTAGAGAAGCTGTTATTCGACACTGAAGAAGATCATGTTTATTGGTTAGAACAACAACTTGGTTTAATTGATAAAATTGGTAGTCAAAACTACCATCAATCACAAATGGGCGAATAGGAGCTAGATTATGAAAGGCGATAAAGACGTTCTTGTTGCATTAAATAAAGTATTGGCAAATGAGTTAGTCGCAATTAACCAATACTTTTTACATGCCCGTATGTTTAAAGATTTTGGCTTTACTGCGTTAGATAAAGCCGATTATAAAACCTCAATTCAAAAAATGAAAAACGCTGACCGTTTAATTGAGCGTATTCTATTTTTAGAAGGCTTACCTAACCTTCAAGATCTTGGCCGTTTACGCATTGGTGAAAACAGCGAAGAAATGATTGCTTGCAATATGGCCTTTGAACTTGATTCACTTGTTGATCTTAAAGACGCAATCAAACTTGCTGAAAGCAAAAAAGATTATATCAGCCGTGAAGCGCTGGATAACATTTTGAACGAGCAAGAAGAGCAAATCGATTGGCTTGAAACACAACAACAGTTGATCAAAAGCACCGGTATTGAAAACTACCTACAATCGCAAATGTAATTTATTAACTATTGCAAAAAGCAGCCTAGGCTGCTTTTTTTATGCCTAACTTTTAAGCATTTCGCAACATGAAAAATTATACCAATCGTGTTAAGTTACTGACCATTTATAGCGACTATAGCGACAGATAAATGGAGTGATAACAAGGCATAAATTTTGACATGTAGTTGTTCTACATGAAAATTTATAACGCAGTTAGCG
>NZ_PNDT01000243.1:0-791 GCF_005886375.1 Pseudoalteromonas sp. S1727 | reverse complement strand
TGAACGAATTGAAGTCAAAGGAAGCTACTTTAATGATTACAAAGTAGATAATGCATCAGGGGCAATGCGTACATCAGCTTCATTACTAGAAACAGCACAATCAGTTACTGTAATCACCGACACTATAGTCAATGAGCAATTAGCAACCACACTCGGTGAAGTATTAACCAACGATGCCAGCTTGACTGCAGGTTCACAGCAACGTAACCGTGAAGTATTTAATCTACGTGGTTTTGAGCTGAGTTCATCAACTGGCTATTTACGTGACGGCCACCAGCACTGGTCACATTACCAGCAACCGATTGAAATACTCCAGCAAGTCGAAGTAATTAAAGGCCCATCAAGTATTTTATATGGCCAATCGGGCCCTGGTGGTTTAGTGAACATGGTCACCAAAAAACCAACTGCGCAAACATTATTTAATGCCAGTGCCGATGTTGATCAGCATGGCTCAACACGCTTTATGGTTGATGCTGGCGGCGCGCTAACCGAGGCTGAGGATTTACGTGCTCGTGGTATTTTAGTAAAACAAGACGTTGATTACTGGCGCGAATACCAAAATGGTGAAAACCGTGAACGCGACCGTTTTTTAGGTGCGTTAGTGGTTGATTACGATATCACTGATAATGCCTTAGTCCGTTTCCACTACGATCGCACCGATGATGAAGCAGGCCTAGATACAGGTGCATGGATTGATGACAATGCTAATGTAATTGGCGATGATAAAACCATTCGCGATATGTCATGGGCATTTACTGATATTACAGTTGAAAACCTTGGTGTGGGTGTTC
>NZ_PNDT01000242.1:0-515 GCF_005886375.1 Pseudoalteromonas sp. S1727 | reverse complement strand
GGCAGATTGTTGGCGTTGATTTGCTTGACCTAAAATAGTTTGACTCGCTTGTTGTAAAATTTGGTTTTTCGTTAAGTTAGCCGTTTCTGCCGCGAAATCAGCATCTTTAATACGTGATTTAGCAGATGCTAGATTTTCAGAGATATTAGCTTGATTACGAATTGTAGATTGAAAACGGTTTTGCACCGCACCGAGTTCAGCACGCTTTTTATCAACTACAGCGATCAGTGAGTCCATTCCAGCCAATACTTTTTGTGCATTGACTTGTGTCGAAACACTAATTCCGTCAGCTGTAAATACACTTGCAAAGCTAATTGAAGAAGCTGATATACCAGCTGAACCGACCGTAGCGATAGAACTTATACCTGCAGCTAAGACATCATAGTCTTTACCGCCTACAGCAGCAGCAACTCCAGCGATACCTGAAAGGGTAAAGCCACCTGCTAAAGAGTTAGGAGTGCCAGCACTGTCAGTTCCAACTGTCTGCATACTAAAGCTAATTGTTTGCACAGCAT
>NZ_PNDT01000241.1:0-431 GCF_005886375.1 Pseudoalteromonas sp. S1727 | reverse complement strand
TGATGCACAAGGCACTAGTCATACAATCAATACAACACTTGCTGCGGACTTAACATGGCAGGTTGAAGCTGCTCAGACGCTTGCCGAAGGGGCTTTTACTGTGACTGTAGTGGTCACCGATACTGCGGGTAATGCTGGGCAACAAACGGCTAACGCTGTTATTGATAGTATTAACCCAGAGATCACAATCAACCAAAGTAGTTTAGTTTTAACACAAGATACAACACCACTTATTAGTGGTACATCCGATGAAGCAAATGCCAGTGTTGAGGTTACTTTTACAGATGCAGATGGTATCAAGCATGTTGTAACTGTCACTACCGATGATCAAGGTGATTGGCAAGCCGCTGCAAATACGGCCTTAGCCGAAGGTGTTTACTCAGTGAAAGCAATGATCACTGATATAGCAGGTAATCAGGGAGAAGATAGTA